>CALKDE010000374.1 GCA_938082955.1 uncultured Pseudomonadales bacterium | reverse complement strand
GTCTCGCAAAAGGGCGGGCAGAATAGCATCAATACCCTTACCTATCAACTGCTTATATCGCCTCTGTGCCCTCGCATCCAGGCTGGCTGTTAAGAAAATTTTAAGCGTCGCATCAGGGAATACAGTAGTCCCCATATCCCTGCCGTCTGCGACCAGACCTGGGCCTTCCCGAAAGGCCAGTTGCCGTTGGAACAGAGCCTCTCTTGCCGCCTCAATGGCGCCAACCTTTGATGCCAGGTCACTGCCTAGATCGGTCCGAATAGCGAGACTTACATCCTCACCATCAAGCCGGACGCTGCCCTCACCGCTGATTCCAAAGTGTATATCTAACTCCCTCGCAAGATTTGCCACCGCTGATGGGACTGAGAGGTCAACACCGTAACGATCACAGGCAATGCCTAAAACACGATACAACGCACCGCTATCGAGCAAAGAAAAGCCCAGAGATTGCGCTACACGGGAGGCTATTGTTCCCTTACCGGAGCCCGAGGGTCCATCTATTGTTATCACGGGAGGTTTATTCATCAAAGACTCTTTAGCAATTTTCTTGTTCTCACTTAATCGCGGAAACCCGCATGCCTACAATTGTTGCAAGTTCCACGAAATTCGGAAATGAGGTGGCAACATTCGCGCAGTTCGCTATATCGATAGGCGACTCGGCGCGCAGACCTGCTACGGTAAAGGCCATGGCGATTCTATGGTCTCCGAAGCTGTCTACAGTTGCGCCTCCCATTGGTCCCCCAGTAATCTTGATGCCATCGTCGAAAGTTTCCACGGTAACTCCAAGTTTCTCCAATCCTTGTGCCATCGCATCGAGTCGATCGCTCTCTTTCACACGCAGCTCCTCAGCACCATGCAGCAGCGTATCTCCTTCGGCACAGGCGGCAGCAATGAATAGAACTGGGAATTCGTCTATAGCTAGAGGTATTTGAGCTTCGCTAATAACAATACCCTTCAGCGGCTTGTAGCGCACACGCAAGTCGGCAACCGGTTCGCCACCAACAAGCCTCTCATTGCTACGTTCGATGTTCGCACCCATATCGCGCAATAAATTTATGATACCAATACGCGTCGGATTCACTCCGACGTGTTGCAGCGTAAGGTCTGAACCTGGGGTTATTGCCGCAGCGACCAAAAAGAATGCGGCAGAAGATATATCTGCCGGCACGTCGATCTCCGTTGCCTGTAAATCTGCGCCGCCGACGACTGCCGAGGCACCCTCTTTTGCATCCACAGAAACACTGTAGCCGAAACCTTGCAGCATCCGCTCCGTATGATCACGACAAGGAGCCGGCTCAAAAATCCTTGTATCGCCAATTGCGTACAACCCTGCGAGCAACAGACAAGACTTTATCTGAGCGCTGGCAATCGGCATGTCATAAGTAATGCCCTTTAATTTCGACCCGCGAATCTTTAGAGGCGGAGTGCCAGAATCACCCGTATCGATATTTGCCCCCATAGACCGAAGTGGCACAGCAACACGGTTCATCGGTCGCTCCATGAGCGACTCATCACCGGTTAGCTCGCTATCGAAAGATTGCGCTGCTAAAAGGCCTGCCAATAGACGCATAGCCGTACCTGAGTTACCCATGTACAAAGGCTTGCGCGGCGCCCTCAGCCCATTCTTTCCTACGCCGTATATAGTAAGCTCTCCATTTTCTGGCCCGACGATAGTTACCCCCATCTCGCGAAAGGCTGCCACAGTATTTAGCGCGTCTTCGCCTTCAAGAAAACCGGTGACACGTGTTATGCCGTTTGCAATCGAAGCTAAAATAATGGAACGATGCGAAATTGACTTGTCCCCAGCGACGCGAATTGACCCTGCCACTTGCCCGCCAGGTTGAACACTGAAACTGAGCTGATTGCTTATCATTTCTTCTTGCTTCTTTGGTTTAAAATGCTGACTGATAAAATTTTCGCGCGCCTGTTTCGCGGCCCCAAATGATTCTTCTAGTTTTTCATGTTCTTTTTTTTGTATTGCCTTTTTGAAAATCAAAAGGCTGTGTATGTAGTCATCGAGTACTTTCTCGACCGCCGCTGAGTTCGCAACGAATATATCAGACCACATTTTGGCGTCGCTGGAAGCAAGTCGACTAAAATCGGCGAACCCACCTGCGGCGTAGCGAAAAATATCCTCACTTTGTTCTTGCTTGAGGAGCACATCAACGATCGCATAGGCGAGTAAATGCGGGAGATGACTAGTCGCCGCGAGCACCTCGTCATGCCTTACACGTGTCATTCCTAGCACGTTTGCACCAAGCTCTCTCCACAATGAATTGATAGTGGCAACAGAGTCTGTCGAGTTTCCTGCGTGGGGCGTTAGAATTACGTTTCTTTGCTCAAATAGGTCATCTACCGACGCGGAATAGCCACTCTGCTCAGAACCTGCGATAGGATGGGCGGGCACAAAGTTCGCGAGAGCTTCCTCCGAAAATTGCTGGCTTGAGGTAAAAATATGCGACTTAACGCTTGCCACATCCGTTATTAGCGCGGATGGGGCCATAAACGTAAGTAGTTCTGGCAAAAGTTCACACACTGTCAATGGTGGCACAGCAAGGATAATGATATCTGCCTGCGGGCAAACAGTAGCCAAATCGCCACTGTGGGAAACCACACCGTCGTCCACCGCTTGCTGCAATGCCTGCGCATCTGTATCACATGCAATTATTACTCGTTTTGGATTTGCTTTCTTTAGCCCACGCGCGATAGACCCGCCAATCATTCCTAGGCCGACAATTAATACTACATTGTTCTTAATATCATTCATTGCTGTGGTTGATTAAAAGGTTGCGAACTATTGATTGGATTCTATTTGGAAAGTGGATACGAGCCTAATACCTTCACTTCCACCCCGCCCTGCCTTAGAGTGGCAAACAACTTTTTCGTGGTCTCATCAAGCACATGGCCCTCAAAATCGATAAAGAAGACGTATTCCCAAGCTTCTTTCTTCGAAGGTCGTGTTTCAATTTTTGTGAGACTTAACTGAAAGTTCTCGAATGGTTCTAACACGCGAAACAAAGCACCTGGTTTATTCTGCGTGTAGACTAAAATACTCGTCTTATCAGAACCGGTAACAACAGTATCGGCCAATGCCAACACTAGGAATCGCGTGCGATTATTGGACATATCTTGTATTCGGTGATCCAAGCTTTGCAAGTTATACAATCGACCCGCCAACTCACTGGCTATAGCTGCAGTGCCAAAATCTGCTCGGGCGCGAATAGCAGCCTCTGCGTTACTCGGGCATTCAAGCTGCTCGGCTTTTGGAAAATTCGTCGCCAGATAACCACGACACTGTGCAAGAGACTGCTTGTGCGCCACAATTTTTTTTATATCCGACTTCGACGTATTCTCTAGCACTAGCAAGCTATGTTCGATAGAGACGATTTGCTCACCGACTATCTTGGCTGAACTGTCTATAAGAGAATCTTGCGTGTTATTTATCGCGCCCTCGGTGGAGTTTTCTA
>CALKDE010000373.1 GCA_938082955.1 uncultured Pseudomonadales bacterium | reverse complement strand
CTTTGGCTGTGCCGCCGCACGCACATGCTCAACTTCAACATCGCTTAAAAAATCTTCGAAGACACAAACCCGCGGCTTATCGTTAACTTGATTACCGGTTTCGTAAAACTTGCGAAGCTTCGCGGTCATCTTCAAACTCCTGATAAGGAATAAGCTCTATGAATTTTCGAATAGTCTCAAAAACCGTTTAGGGTCGCGTATCGATCTCGGTGAAATGACGCATCACCCAAGAATTGTTGAGCAACTCGCGCACGCTTGATGAAAAAGCCTACATCGAATTCATCAGTCATACCTATACCGCCGTGCATCTGTATGCCTTCGTTACTCACGAGGAAAAAGACCTCGGAGAGCTTCGCCTTGGTCATGCTCGCGAGTTCTGCAATCTCAACCTGAGTTGTATCGGGGTCATCCAGACCAGCTAAGGCCGCACGAACAGCAGACTTACAGAGTTCTATCTCACTGTACATCTCTGCGGCGCGATGCTGAAGCCCCTGAAAGGAGCCTATTAATACACCAAATTGCTCGCGCTGTTTTAAAAATTCTACAATGCTCTCGAAAACCGCCTGCATGCTACCCAACATCTCGGCAGCGATTCCAATGCGTGCGATATCCAGCACCGAATCCAGCCCCTTAAAGCCCTGGTCCAGTTCTCCCAGAAGAGCATCCTCGGCAACAACTACATTGTTAAATTGAATATTGGAAGAGTTACGGCTATCCACCATAATAGTGCGAGCAACGCTAAGTCCTTTGGCGTTAGCATCAACTAGAAACAGCGATATTCCCTGCTCGCCGATAGTCTCCCCGGATGTTCGCGCAGCAACAATTAGCAGGTCCGCAATATGCCCATCCAGGACAAAAGTCTTGCTGCCATTCAAAGAGTAACCACCGTCAACCTTTGTTGCAGTAGTCGCTATCTTGCTTGGGTTGTGGCTCGTGTGTTCATCGAGCGCTAACGCTGTGAGTAGCTCACCGGCGACAATTTTCGGAAGTAAGTCTTGCTTTTGTGTTTCACTCCCAAGCTGGACGATGGCAGTAGCACCGACTAGCACAGTGGAAATTAACGGAGAACTCACTAGGGTCTTTCCTGTTTCTTCCAATACAACACCGAGCCCGCCGTAGCCAAAATCGAATCCGCCGTAGGCCTGTGGTATAGCCATTCCTGCCCAACCGAGCTCAATCATCTGTGACCATATCGCCTGATCGTAGCCTTGCTCATCTTTGCTATCACGCAGTCCTCTAAGCACTGAAACTGGCGCACTTTGCTCACAGAAATTTTTTGCCGAGTCTTTTAGCAACTGCTGGTCTTCACTTAACACTAACGCCATTATTCAAACCTTCCTTACACTGTTGTTCGAGTCAGAAGACTACTTCTGGGCCAGACTTAGAATGTCGGGCAAGCCCAACACGCGTTTGGCAATTACATTTAACTGCACTTCTGAGGTGCCGCCCTCGATGGAGTTCGCCTTGGAACGCAGCCATTCGCGAGTCAGTTGCAACTCTTCATCGCTAAAGCCTTCGCCTTCCCACCCTAGACCCTGACTTCCGATTGCCTGCAACATTAACTCGTAACGTCGTTTATTCAATTCGCAGCCATAGTTCTTCAACATGGAAGAGGTTGCGTTGGGCCCCTGCCCTTGCTTGGATTCTTCTATTGAGCGCTTTGATGTATGAGCGAAGGCATCGGCATCTATCTTAAATCGCGCAATCTGATCGCGCAGCACCGGGTCTGATAGCTTTTTGCTATCGCCACGGTAGTGCATGGCGGTGCCTTCCAAACTTGAAATGGTAGACGTGGTTCCACCGTTATCAGATTGGCCGGCGCTTAAACCGAAACCAGAAATCATCGTGCGTTCGTGCTGCAATAGGCGTTTAGCTATGGTCCAGCCTTCGTTGAGGCGCCCTACTAAGTTGCTCGCGGGCGCTTTCACGTCGTCAAAAAATGTTTCGCAGAACACAGACGAACCACTGATCAACTGAATAGGTTTGGTTGATACGCCTTCGCTAGCCATATCGAACAAGATAAAACTAATGCCTGAATGCTTCGGGACGTCGAAGTCGGTGCGCACCAGACAGAAGATCCAATCGGCCTTGTCGGCGTAGGAGGTCCACACCTTGGAGCCATTGATGAGGTAGTTATCCCCCTGCAATTCTGCCTTGGTAGAAAGGCTTGCAAGGTCCGACCCCGAACCCGGCTCGGAATATCCCTGACACCAGCGAATTTCACCGCGCACGATCTTCGGTAAGTGTTCCAGCTTCTGCTGATGATTGCCGTATTCCAACAACACCGGACCCAGCATGCTGATTCCGAAGCTGGTCAACGCAGGTCGAGCATTGATACGCGCCAATTCCTCGCCCAATACGATTGCCTGTTCCTTGTCTAGACCACCTCCACCATATTCAGAAGGCCAAGTGGGACAGGTCCACCCCTTCTGTGCCATCGACTGCAACCAAATTTCGCTATCGGGGTTGGCAAACTCAGCATTGCGCCCGCCCCAGACAACTTCCTGTTGTACCATTGAGGTTCGCATCGACTCTGGGCAGTTCTGCTCCAACCAGGTTCGGGTCTGGATTCTAAATTCTTGTTGAGACTGCAAGGCAATCCTCCTATCTATTCAATCTACACATTCGATTTTTATGTAGAGCTAAAAAAGCTAGCCGGTAACCAGAACTTGACGCCCCTGTACCTTACCCGCCTTAAGATCTGCTAATGCCTCAGACACTTCGGACAGCGCTCGTTCTTGGATTTCGATTGGCGCGATCTTGCCCGCGCGCACCAACGCCATGAGCTCACTCATATCCTGCGGCGTTCCCACGTAGCTGCCTTGGATAATGCGCGCATTCATCGGTATGAAGGGGATAGGCATATTTAATGCGCCACCGAAGAGCCCGACGATGACCAACATGCCGCCCTTACGCAGGCAGCCCAGGCCATAATTCACCGACGCTTCTGCGCCAACGAAGTCTAGTACCGCGAACGCACCGCCAGTTGCCTTACGGAGTGCTTTGGCAGTGTGTGGATCAGAAGAATTAAATGTACGTGTTACGCCAAACTCCCGCGCTGCTGCTAGCTTTGACTCGTCGATATCGACAACAATCGGATCGATCCCCATTGATGAGATCGCGATCTGAATTGCCATCATACCAACGCCGCCAGCACCGATGATGACCACGGCGTCATCACTGTTAAGCTC
>CALKDE010000372.1 GCA_938082955.1 uncultured Pseudomonadales bacterium | reverse complement strand
GGTTACAATGTCGAGCCGCTGGATTGCTATGCTTGGCATCAGCCACTGCACATTGGAATTGGTAGTACGTTTACCATCGATCAATTGCAGCGTAGCGCGCGTGCCCAATCCGCGAAGATTAAAGGCGGCGCCGTTACTCGATGCGCCACTGGCCTGAATCGAATTGGTAACACCCGAGCCATTGTTGAACGTCATATTCTGAACAATCTGGGCCATATTCAATGTGCCCTGATCGGTAATGTCATCCGCGGTGAGTGAGGTTATGGGCGAGGCGGCAATGATGCCTTCGCTGCGACGGATATAGGAACCCGTAACAACGACCTCTTCGACAGTCGCCTTATTTTGCTGAGCTGATGCTTAAAACGGCGTGCTTAGCAGGCCCAGTGCAATGCTGGTATAGAGCGCTTTGCGCCTAAAATTTTTATTTTGATAGTGGGATCTCATTTTACTTATACTCCATTGATATTATATTTTCGTTTAAGTAATGCTAGTCGACTACACGCTTTATCTTGCCCCCCCCCTAGTAAAGCGCAAACCAAGGTGTAGCATACTACTAATTAGTCTGCCAATTATTTAGGAACAGCCATTCTAGCTGGTCATATTTGGGCAATACCTACACAATAATGTTACTAAAAAACCCGTTTCAAAGGAAATTCTGAATTTTCTTATCTAACGGTAGGCGGTCAGTATTGAGTCTGGGTGCTGCTATGAATTGACCGTCGAGGCGGCTATTCTGCGGTAAGCCGAAGCCAATGAACGGAGAGGGTTGTGTTAATAAAATTCGAAAGCAAAAAGGCCGCCCCGTTTGTCATGCAAAGCCAAATTGCAGAGCAGATTTTAACGATGGCAGGCCACGGTGGAAGGGTCGAGGGTTCAATTAGTGGGGTCGCTATTTCGGAGGCGATTGCTAGGCTCGAAAAGTCGCTCGCGGAACAGCCAGCGATTCCCAATGCGTCGACCGATGAAGAAGAGCAGGAGTCTATCAGTCTCGATGCGCGTGTGGCTCCTCTGTCAGAGATGTTACGACATGCTCTGCAGATCGATAGCTATGTAATGTGGCGTCCAGAATAATTGAGCCGGTACCCAATTTTGTTTGCTATTGTGCAGCGTAGCTTAAACTAAATATAAAAGAGGTTGTCATGCTAAGAAGTACACTATTTTTGGTTTCTTTGGTTCTCAGTACAGCTTTACACGCCCAGGCTTTTGATGAATGGAAAATCATTCATGCCGGCACGTTGCTGGCGGATGCGCGCGAAGCAGTCCAAACCGAGCAGAGTATTATTGTCAGAAACAATGAAATTGTCGAAGTGCGCGATGGCTATGTCTCGCCCGGACAGGTGAGCGGTACTGCCAACGCCAGAGTAATCGATCTAAGCGATCAGTTTGTGATGGCTGGTCTTATCGATTCTCATACGCATATTCTAAGTCAGCAGGAAGCGAATGGTCGTGAGATTCGAGTTACTCGTTCATCACAACTTAGCACTTTAATGGGCGTCGAGTTTGGCATGCGGACACTGCGTGCGGGGTTTACGACTATCCGAAATGTAGGTGCTGATCGAAATGCCGTCTTTGCTTTGCGCGATGCGATTAATCAGGGCATCGTTATGGGCCCGCGAATAAAAGCTGCAGGACAGGGGCTGACCCCAACAGGCGGTCATGGAGATGGTGGTGGATTTCGCGATGATGTATTTCCTCATCCTCACTCGGGTGTTTGTGACGGTGTGGCCGAATGCCGTAAAGCAGTGCGCACGCAGATAAAATACGGGGCCGACCATATAAAGTATGTAGCCACCGGCGGTGTACTAAGCCAAACGGCTACCGGTACTGGTCAACAATTTACTGACGAAGAACAGGTCGCCCTGGTGCAGGCGGCCCATGCCATGGGCCGCAAAGTAGCAGCGCATGCGCACGGTAAAATCGGCTTGGAAGCTGCTTTGCGAGCCGGCGTTGATTCCATCGAGCATGGTTCTTACCTCGATGCCCAGACTGCTGACTTATTTGTTGCAACAGGCGCCTATTTGGTTCCAACTCTAATCGCAGGTTATACCGTCGAGCGAATCGCTACAGAGCGGCCTGACTTCTTTGTGCCTGAAGTTCGGCAGAAGGCTCTTGAAGTAGGCCCCGTCATGAGGAATGCATTACGACTCGCCTATGAGAAAGGCGTAAAAATCGCCTTCGGCACAGATGCCGGCGTGAATGATCACGGCACCAATGCATACGAAATGGTGTTGATGAACGAGGCGGGTATGCCCGAGCGAGCTATCCTAATTTCCGCGACTATCAATGCCGCCGACCTAATGGATCTGACCGACATTACTGGAACAATTGAGGCAGGCAAAGATGCGGACATTGTTGCGACCGCCGGCAATCCGCTTCAGGATATTTCGGCGCTAATGCAGCCGACCTTCGTTATGGCGCGTGGTAATGAAGTAAACCTCGACGTACCGCCGGTTGATTTGTTTCCTTGGCCTAACAATTTTTGAGAGTAGCTATGCCCGTATGGCTGCTTCTAGACGTAATAGTATCTCAGTGGCTTGCCGAATTGAGTCAGCCTAGCCCTCCTGGAGGGAAGCGGCCGTGTAGGAAATTGCAGGCTTTTGAGAATGAGTAGGTTCGAAATTATGCGTGCGCGCTTATTGTGTGTTTCCTTTAGTTCAAGCTGAAATGAACAATGGTCTATGCATAGCTTATCGGGCACAATTCGCTGGTAAGCAACAGGGAAGAGTTCGAGGCGGTAATGAATCTACTACACATCTCAGATATGCATTTTGGCCCCCGTCACTGGCAAGGAAGGAGTGAGCTACTGCTGGAGAAGCTGAACAGCTACGCGGCTGATATTGTAATCAACACTGGCGACAGCACCACTGATGCTCTCGAAATTGAGTTTGAAACGGCAGGCAAGTTTCTTAAGTCGATCGATTGCCAGAACATTATTTCGATCCCAGGAAACCATGATAAGCGGAATATGCGCAGTGCCGACTATTTTCGTCAATATATCGACGACGTAGAAGTGATTCGTCCGCTAGATCGTGATAATTGCAGTAAGAAAAATATATTTCTTGATGCTAACACCAATCAAATCCAGGAACATTTAACGGATATTAACTTCCTTAAGAGCATCATCGTTGAAGGTGTATCTGTATTGGTGGTTTGCCTTGATTCCTGTGAACTCTATGAAGATAATGGTCTGGTTGACAGAGAAATGTTAAGAACTGTTTCTCTTGCAATCAAGCAAGCAAGCTACGATAGAATAATTCTTCTGAATCACCACTCCATCCTCGATACTGATTCAGACCCTCTTTTTAATTCACGAATCGTTATCGAATTTGTAATAGAGCACAATATTGAATACGTCTTCTGTGGCCATACTCATCAGTTGGCAATGATGAAGTCGACTGACCTGTACCACAAACACACCTTTACTCAATACAAAAATGGGTCGCTATCAAGTGCCAACACGCCCAATGACACAAATATGTTTATGTATTACAAAAACTTGGGTTGTGAAGACATGGAAATTCATGTGATTCGAATGTTTGTTGAAAACGAAGGCCTAAAGTTTAAGGAAGAAATAATTAGCTCTAACTAGAGTAAGAATAAAATATGGACAGCCTAGGTACGTCGAATATCCGTTGGGAAATGCGAATCGTCATCAGTATGTGCTTAGGCTACGGCATGCTCATGCTATGTCGAACAGTAGTCGGTGTAGCCGGGCCTGCAATGTTGGCCGACCCTGTGCTCACTCTTAATACGGCAACTTTTGGCGCTATTCTGGGCTGGGGTACGGCTGGCAACTTAACCGGCAAGCTCACTACCGGTATTCTCGCTGACAAGCTTGGCGGTAGCCGGGTGTTTGTCTGGGCCGTTGTGCTCGCAGCCATCGCTACATTCATATTTGGCACCTTATCAAGCAATATTGCTTTTTTTGCGCTGTATTTTCTCACGGTATTTGCCAAGTCTGCCGGCTGGCCATCGATGGCGAACATAATTCGCGTTGGCTTCGTTCCGGCTAAGCATGGTCGAGTGTGGGGCTTTATCGCAACAAGCTCGCGAATAAGCTCGGTTGCTACCACTGTGCTGGTCAGCAGCTTACTCCTGATAATGTCCTGGCGAGGTCTGTTCTATATCGCGGGGGCGCTTGCGCTTGTGAGTGCCGTCATTTTGCCCCGGTACTTGAAGAGCTCTTGGCAGGACTCGGGAAGATTTGACGCAGCAGTGGAAGGCTCAACAGAGCCCATCTCTACTTTTCCAAAAGATCACCCGCTGAGTAAAATCGAGACACGCGCCGCGGTACGCGTTTTCATAAGCAATCCCCGGTTCTGGCTAATCAGTCTTGGTGTTTCTTCACTGGCAGTTCTTTTCGAGTTCCAGGTCTTTTTACCCATTTATCTTAGTGAGACATTTTCCTTGCCGCCGGCTCAAGCAGGGTTGGCTTCTTCAGCATTTCCACTAGGCTGCCTCGTTGCGGTTTTCGGTGGCGGCTTCATCTACGATAAACTGTCCAAAAAGAATATTGTCTATACGATGAGTGCTACTTTGATTGTCGCTGTTCTATGCCTTCTGAGTTTGAGGCTTCTGGGTGCCTACGATTTCGGCTCCGGGTTAGAATTGTCACTTACTGTCGCTGCGATATTTCTTTTTGGTTTCGCGATCTCTCCTGCGTACTACATTCCAATGAGCGTCTTTTCGATCGGCTTTGGTGGCAAGCACTGTGGTTTACTTGTTGGCTTAATCGATGCATTTGCCTACTTTGGCGCAATGATGTTTGATTTCATTGGCGGAGCAGTAGCGAACAAAGAAGGAGGCTGGGAAGACTTCATTCTCATACTGATAGTGACCTGCGTGTTGGCGACAATCATTATGACTACCTTCCTCTATCTAGACTATCGAGACTCGGAGCGCGATCTTGATATAGCCCTACCTTCCTAGATGCTCTAGTGGCCTTTGTGCGCGTGACGGCTTTGGTGTTGTTGTGGGGCAAAGGTGATTTCAAAGGAAGCACCATCCTTGTACGAAGTCATAATAGAGAACGTACAAGGCTTTTCAGGGGCGCCCCTGCAGACAAGTAAATGTTAGGTACCGCCGCCGCATTCTTTTCAGCCGAATTTGACCAGGCCTCTCCCGTCGAACGAGATAGAATGGTTTGGACGGCAGAAGAGCCCCATCTTAATAAACTACCGAAGGCGCCATCGCAAAGCAATTATGCAAACTGCTACCTAACGAGGGAACGGGCTGTTAACACCCTAGTGCTGAAATTAACCGCTTAGTGCCTCAAGCGCGCTTGGGCTTACCAAGTTAAATCATCGGGGATTTGAAAGTCCGCATAGGGATCATCCTCCTCGCCAATAGTATTTTGCTCAGCCTTAAACACGACGACCTTAGCATCGCGCTGTTCAATTTTCTTTGCTACACCCATGGGTACTAATACATGGTTTTGTTTCTGTCCTTGCTTTTGGATAACTATTGTTAGCGCGCCGCGGCTGAGTTGATCAATCTGAGTTTGACCGACGTAAATATGCCTAATTATATTGGCATCAGTAAAACTGAACTTTTGATCGCCGTTTTTGGCGACAATGTTCATCTCAATAAGCTGTTTTATTTGAGCCGTTAATGCATGTTTTTCGGCTTGCTTATTTTTCTCTAGGTTCAGTTGTCGATCTTTGGCTATGGTCTCCGACTTTGCCCGATCCAACTCTAACTTATACTGATCCACCTCGGGATTCTTGGCCTTACGGGCAAGCTTTTCCTGCTTGTGTTTGGCGCGCTTGAGTTGCTTGGCTTTCTTGTCGTCTATCAAGCCAGATTTTTTGAGTTGATCTTGTAGGGAAGCAGACATAAGTAAATAGTTAGTTGGGCGGTTAGTTGAGTGAGTGGTTGTTAGAAAATTTGGGCGCAAGCCATGCTTTGCATTAGCTTAACATGGGCAATTCAAAAAACGAGAGTTAAAACATTTGAAATGTCCACGTGTTGATTTTCAGCGAAAACTGACTCAATACTGTAGTGATGTGAATTGTCGCCCCTAACGGTGATGACAAGGATGGAAGACCCGAAGCGCGTGACCTCAGCTTAGCTACCGCCTATATTCAGAACCCTCTGATTCGGATGATTATTGAGTTACAATAGCTGACATGCCATATTTACGACTAATGAGCTTAGCTATTATTGTTTCTGCCTGCAGCAGCAACGCCCCTTCCTTCAGCCGTATGAATGAGGTGGACCTGGCTGCCTACAATCGTCAGCAACCTCCCGAAAAACATATTTATTGCGTTAATGAGGGCGATACGTCAACATTTATTCGCAAACGCATTTGCCGAAGCTACGAGGATTGGATTGTACATAACGAGAGGGCTGCAATGACTCTTGAAGTGCTGAATTCGCGACCCAATTACAGCTTGCCTAACTCGATCCAAGAATGATCTTTTCGTGATTGATTCAAAGGAGATAGAAAACGAAATTGGTGGGTCCACGGTAACTCAAGCCGCTAACAAATGGGCCATGACGAAGAATAATTCTAACACTAATTTTGCAGGCGCTGGGAAAGGTGCTACCGGCACCCTTGGCGACATGAAGAGCAGTCATCCAATACCCAAGCCTGGATCTTGCCTTCGCCTGTGAAGGTCGTAGTGGGCCGCCTAAAAGCGAACCAACTTGTTCATTCGCGGCTCAATTTAGACGCTGTCATCTTCACTCACTTCTTCAACCCATCTAAGGATCGATACCGAATTGTCTGGTCCAAGAATATGATTACTTCTGTAGGAGTGTCCAAAATTTAAAGAAAAGGCGCTACGGTGAAACTGGTTTTACATCTCAACGATGCGGAGGAGGAAAGCGCTGACAAGCAACATTGAATGACTCATTTTTGGATCAGCTGGAAGTGATAGACGACACCGACACCTTTCAAAGTGAGCAAGCTTGGGTTGATTTAAAGCAGGTTGACGGACAGCTGGTTTTTTGAAGGGTCGAGGCATTGTGTTTTACTCCAAGAAAGAGGTTCTACAATGCTGTGTCAGTGAACAGCCCTAGGTTGTGTATGCGCCGGCTGCTCCTAGTCTGTCTGAATTTCGTGCCTGGTTCAGTTAAATAGATAGAAACGGGATCAGTGTAAAAATACAGCAGGCCGATCAACGGTCCCCCATTTATTGGGGTGCCTACTTAAGCCTTACCAGAATCGCTCCCGCATTAAAGGGTTCGGCTTCAAAATCAATGACGTCACCGCGAAATTTCAGATCGCGCAGCACTAGCACTACTTCGTCACGAATCAGTCCAGAGCCAACGACAAGACGAATAGACTTGGCGACACCTTTGCTGGCCAAATCAATCTCACTTTGCATCTTTTGTAGCGCCTCACTAACGCGCTCACCCTGGTGCGCAATGTCGACAGTGATAGTCGAGCCATCATGCTGAAGGTTCAGTGGGTTGTCACACTTAGGGCAATTACGCGTAGTTTCACTAACGCGCATGCCGCAATCTAGGCAAATTTGCTGCATCACTTTGATACCAGGCCGATTGTTCTATATCCGGCTGATGATCTTGTCCAACTACTGCGCGTTTGTATTTTGATCTTCAGCGGCATTTAAGTTATCTACAGAAGTATTTGGGCATCTATTACCGCTAACAGACAGTGTCAGCGCATCGCTTAGGTTGCGACAAAATTCTAAGTTAGAATTAAGACCTAAATCATAATTCGCAGCTCTAAGTCCAAAGCAATCGATTAGCAAGCATTTTTGTATTCAATGCCACTTTTTTATAGATCGAGACGCAACTATGTAGGAAAGACTAGCTCTTCTTTAACGGTAAGAGCCCCTAAAACAAAGCGCGCAAAAAAAACACTGGAAAGATCGGTATAGCCTAACTTCCCTGCAAGCGGGTGATGTAAAGTCCGTGAAAGAATATTTATTACAGCCTCTGTTTAGAGGTTTCCAGTTGTAACAATTATATCAGGCTTGTCAGAATGTATTTGATCAATATTAGTGGTATATATGGTAGATTTAGGGGTAAATAACAATAAAGTAGAGGTATACGCAATGCATCTTTGTAAAAATATCTATGTGACAGCCGCCTTACTCACACTACTATTGCCAGCGAAAGCAATTTCTCAGACCAATCCATCAGAATTAGCAGCATTGAGCCTTGAGGAATTGCTTGGTATTAATGTTTATGGCGAAAATTCTCTACTTGAGGGTAATCGATGGTTCTTACAGTATGCCTACAGGAGTCTAAAGGTAGGAGGTTACCAACACGGGACAAATCGTCTT
>CALKDE010000371.1 GCA_938082955.1 uncultured Pseudomonadales bacterium | reverse complement strand
CAATGGTCGCGAGACTGTCGATGAGAGTGAAATAGGATTGTGGTTCTACCCAGAGGGTGAAATACCGGCAGAGAGAATGTCAGGTCGATGTGCCTGTATTTTTCCTAACACCTGGACGAATATTCCATCAAATGACCCTGCCTTTGAGCAGACGGCGACGATAACCATTGGCAAAGATGCCAACATTTATAGTTACTTGCCGCACATGCATTTCCGCGGGAAGTACATGCGTTTCTACGCAGACTACCCAGATGGCTCAAGTGAAGAGCTAATCAATATTGCGCAGTTCAACTATGCTTGGCAGATGAGCTACACCTATGCCGAACCAAAGTTTGTGCCAGCGGGTACTAAGATTACCGCGGTAGGCGCCTTTGATAATTCTGCGCAGAATCCTGCGAACCCTGATCCGCAGAGAACGGTTCCCTGGGGACAGCAGAGCTGGGACGAGATGTTTTTCGGAGCGGTTCAATGGAAAAACATCGACCAAGGCGGCAATTAGTACACGTTAGATAACTTGGTTCTAGATCAAAGCCCGGCCACTTAAGTGACTGGGCTTTTTTGTGGGTGGACGCAGCTCAGTAGAGCGCGAATTGCCGCGTTAAATTTTTTCTCTGGCTCGTTATTTACAAATGTAAACGCCTCGCCCGAGGAGAAATTTGCCTTGCACTTCGCGCTCTACTGAACTGCTCGAGATGGCGGGTGTGTGCTAGGCTGCTGCGATGGTAATTCTTTTGTAGTTTCTGCAATAAGAAAAAATATTCGAGAACAAAGGGATCGGGGTAAAAATAGTTTGATACTAAAAGTCGGTGCTCATGTTTGGTTTCGCTAATTCTTCTAGCCATTTCAAAAATTGGTTCTGCTAATAGTCGATTCGTGCGACTTTTACCTGGGGAGTAGTGCTAATGTCAGTCCAAGTCACAGACACTGAATTGCCTACCGCTTCGATGATCGGAAATCCGCTGCGACGCGATGCACTGCTACTAGCAACTTCGGTAATATCTAAAAAATTACCCTTTATGTCGTAGCGCGAGAGCACAATTTTCGCCCCATCTGTGGTGTCCATCCAACTTACGACGACCTCGTTGGATTCCAAAATAACCGTGCCAACACGGCCATTCGTATTCGGACTCTCGACAACTATTGGGTCAGAGAAGCTCTGGCCACTATCGCTGGACATCACTAGTTGAATTTTTGGTGTGTCGTCTTTAGCGCTAAACCAAGCAACGGCAAC
The DNA here is from genome assembly GCA_938082955.1 of uncultured Pseudomonadales bacterium. Lineage (GTDB taxonomy): Bacteria > Pseudomonadota > Gammaproteobacteria > Pseudomonadales > Pseudohongiellaceae > UBA9145. The sequence continues at coordinate 2,134 of CALKDE010000371.1, read as the reverse complement.
TCTCTCTTTCATGGCTGCAACCGAAGGGCCATTAACAGGACAGCCGGCAATCTGCCAATTGTCATTGTGTAGTGGCTGCGGCAACGTCCAGGCGCCTTCTATTAAACGTGTGGCATAGATATCTCGGACTTCTTCGGAGGAGCGGTCGCGGTAGACAACAATTGGGCCTTTCTCTGTCATCGCTGAACTGGTTTGGCAGCAATCACAGACGCGATGATCTAGTTCCCACTCGCTAACATTGGCGCCAGACTTATCGAAAATACCAGCACGTAGAGTCATCGCTCCTAGCGGATTACCCTGTTTAGTTTCCCGTCCGTCCAGCCAAGTGATTAGTGTAGTTCCATTGTCAAATGGCAGCATCGAAACGAAACCGTGTTCGGCGCTAATACCGTCTGTGTGGATCGTGCGTGCTGCTGTCCAAGTCGCGTTGTCCTTGGGATAAAATCGCGCGCGAATATCGTAGTCGTAAGTACCCTGCGCACTTATTTGTAACCAGTGTGCAACCATGCCGCTAGCATCAACCGACAACGCCGGGAAATCCGCCCAGTTTACAAACCAATTGTTACCCCGGCTAATCACCTTGGGGGTATCCCAGTCCTCACTAGTGAGTCGAGAGAACGCGAGTGTTGCCTGCTCAGTATCCTGACTTACCCAAGAGAGATAGATTTCTCCAGCTTCATTGGCGACAACACGGGACAGGCTGCTATTACTCGGAGCGGGTGATGGCAAGTGCTCTAACCTTCCTTGTCCGGCCGCGCCCGAGGCAAAGCCAAAGCTCCATGCAAAGAGGAAGACAAGCAGAGCTGCATTTGGAGAACCGATCGGTCTAATCATGTCAATATGTCCCAGCTGGCTCTAATAATTTCTTAGTCGGTAAGCACAGTAAGTCCCTGAAGTGATAATGCTTCAAGTATATCCTGTTCGCTTTGCATGCCTATTAGTTTCGCCATGACTTCATTCGAGGGCGACAGTAGATACGTGGTAGGCAGAACGTCGGGGGGTTTCATCCCTAACAGATCGACCGTTTCCTGGCTTAACACAGTAAATTCGATGCCCATCTCATCGGCAATCTCGAGCGTTAACTCTCTGGGGTCTTCATCGAAGTTCACGCCCACAATTATTACCTGGCTATTGGCCAAGCGCACACTCAGCTCATTGAACATGGGAATCTCTACTCGGCAAGGCGCGCACCATTCAGACCAATAATTCACAATGCGCCAATTGCCATCGTCAGTTTCAGCTGCTGTTAGCGGATACGAAAGCGTCGTAATAGCCCCAAAAATCAACACCAATAGACTCTGTGAAATAGAGGGTTTCCTAGGCTTAGGCATTAATGTGCACCGATATCTTTGTCTGAGTGAGTCTTGATTTTGCCTCCAAAATTCTAACGCGTCCCTGTTTTTTTATCTATTTTTATAGAAGCTAATAGATATCAAGAGTAAATCAGGCTCAGCCTGAATGTTAATGCTGTAGTTAGCAGAACTACCTGCGCGTGGATTTTTAGTGGGCAGCATGACTGATTACGCATTTAAATCAACGAGTTAAAAGTGAGAAATCAGAGCGTGCTAAGAAGTGTGTTATCAATTCCAAGCTGAATTCCCTGAAAAGTCGGTTCGAAGCACTCTAACCCATGTGATCCCTCTCATTTTCTATTTTGCATGATCCAGTCACTTGTAAAAGACAAGTCACTAGGCTGCGCTTGCTCTATGATTAAAAAGCTTTCAAGTTCAGTCGCTAAACGCAGTCCCTGTCCTGTTGCTACGGCCTTGGATTTGGTTGGTGATAAATGGACGCTGCTAATTATCCGTGATATCGGGGTTTTTGCTCGTCACCGCAATAAAGATTTTCAGCAGGGGGTTGAGGGCATTCCAAGCAACATATTGGCCAGTCGTTTAAAAATGCTGCTGGAAAATAAGCTGATCCGCAGAACCCCTTATCAAAATAATCCACTACGGTACGAATATTTCCTTACCGACGCAGGTGAGGGCCTCCTGCCAGTGGTTAAAGCGATGGCAAAATGGGGCGAAGTTCATGTCACTGGGTCACGGATGCCGCGTCGACTCCAATAAATTTTATTGTAGCTTGGAGATACTTCTCGAGCTGGATTATAGCGAGAGTGAAAGCAATGAGTTAA
>CALKDE010000370.1 GCA_938082955.1 uncultured Pseudomonadales bacterium | reverse complement strand
TACGATGATCGGATGATAGGTCCAGTAGCAAGAACGAGGTATAAATAAGAATTCCCCCTATAGAAAATACATTCACATAGGTTTGCGGCAGAAGCGTGGCTGTGAGCGCGAGCAATACCAGCAAGTAAGAGATGAGCGGATTGCTCGCCCCGCCGGTATTTAGTAACAGTATGATCAGGAAGAATACGTCTACAAGAATGTGGCAGAACAGCTCGAAGTTGCTAATAAAATTCGACGCAGCAAGGCGCCGATATCCGATTAGAACGGAAAGTAGGATGCCCGCGATCAAATAGATAATAAATGTGACCGGGATTTCCAGATCAGAAAAGGCATGTAGGACAATTACGGCTACCACACTGGCAGCAGTTACGAAGGTGCGTAACAGTAGAAGCCGCTGTAGACCCTGTCTTCCTAGGCTCGCGCCATCGGAAGAAACAGGGATAAGGAGGCTGAGGAATTCTGAAATTTTAGTTTGAGCTTTCATTTCTCTATTCTACCGCAAAGCCAGTTAGGCGGAAGCCAAGGGCAGCGGTAGAGACAATATGCCGCAGCCCCTGAGTGCGGTAGGACTGGGCTATGCAATGGGGTAATGGCGGGTTATATTGCATCGCCACTAGGGCAAATAGCCACGGAATAACCAAAAGCAGTACACCCTTGATACGATCATGACCACTAGATCAAAACCGACAATGCTGAGTTTGCTAAGCAGAATACTCGAACTTGAATTCGGCGAGTCTCGATTGCAGCACTATGGTCTTTTTGAAGACTCGAATTGCGTGAGCCAAAACACCGCTATCGAGCTTCTTGATGGCCAGCAGAGGTTCACAAACAGCCTCGACGAATTAGTCGCAAAGAACGATGCGAATGCTGTTGTTGTCCTAGTTGGCGATACCCTCCTGCAGCTCGCCAAATCAATGGCTGAAACCGCCAAACCCGTCTACTGGTTTGGATCGAAGAGCTTGATGAATTCCGATATCGATGCCCTGGTAAGTTTTCAGTATGCGGGTGAAAATTTTTTGGCATCGACAAATCCTGCCGCCGCTGATGTATTGATTCATGCGGGTTCGATACGTTATCTAGACCAGATGGCGCTGCTCAGTAAGAGCCGAGCTTTGCTCGGTGATTCTGGTCAGCTCATTCTATTCAGTGAATTTCTTGTTGATGATTCTTGCATAGAGTATTCAGCACTTCCTAACCTCACCTCATTTAAGCAGCTTTCCAAGCGACTTGGTTTTGAGGAGTTAGAGAGTAGAGATCTGTCGGCTAGCGCGTCGCATACCCTGAAATTGCTGTGTCCATTGCTAGAAACCCATGGTGCAGCGCTCGCCGGCGAAGCTGCAGAGAATTCTAATCTGCTGGCAGATATGCATGCTGAATTTTCAACTATGCGGGACGAATTCTCGACCGGTAGGCGCGGATTTTATCTCTTCGTGTTACGCAGGGAGTCTACTACTGCTTATGAATGGGCAGATGCGGAGTTTGGTGATATTCAATCTTTTAACCCGCTTGAGGTTGCAGGCCTATTTGAGAAAAGTTTCAACGTCGACTTCGATGAAGAACTATGGAATTGGAAATATGTTCAGGGTGACGGTAAGTGTGTGGTCGTGCGTCTGGACAAGCAGAGCGACATCGTGGCGCACTATGGTGGAGCTCCGCGGAAAATTGCCTATTTTGGTGAATCATCTATGGCTATTCAGCCCTGCGATGTGATGGTACATCCAAGTATCCGCAAGCAATACGGTAAGGGTAGTCTCTTCTTTGAGGTGGCAGCTACTTTTCTGGAACGAGAGATTGGGAACACAGTAAATCACTTGCTGGGATTTGGCTTTCCGAACCAGAAGACAATGAACATCTCAAAGCGTCTCGGCTTGTACGAGAAAACTGATGACTTTATTGAGATTGTCTATCCTGTTTCGCAGGCGAGCCAGAAGCAAGAGCGACATCAAGCTATGATCGTGGACTACGATCCTCTTGATGCGGCGTCTCGCGGAGAGCTTGATAGCCTCTGGGCCCTTATGAAGGACGATTATAGGGATGGCATTATCGGAGTTCGAGACGCCAAGTATATTCAGCATCGCTACATGAACCACCCTTTTTCGAAATCAAAGCAGTATCGCTGTGTAATTATACGTGCGCAAAGCTCGAAAAAGGCGCTCGCGTTCGCGGTAGTGAAGGAACACGATGGCAGTCAGTTGTTAATGGACTTGATATGCCCAGTAGCAGTGATGAAATCGGCAATATCTATTTTAAAACAAGAGCTTGGCACAGGGGAGGGCGGTGCGATTTTGCGCCTGTGGGTTACAAGTTCAGGCAAAGATAAGGTCTTAACCGCCGGCGCGATTGTGAATGAATTGGGTATTGAGATACCCTGTAACAGTTGGAATCCTGGACCTAACGCAGCGGTGCTCTATGGTGCTTGGTGGCTGACAGCTGGGGATATGGATTTTATCTAGCCAGGCTTGCCCTGTGCCGTGAATCGGCTCTGCGGCTTAAGTAACATAGTCTTACTCATGTATTTGAAATCAAATTCAGAAAAATAGAGTTGAATAGCTAATAGGAACAATAACAAACATGAATAGCAAAAATATTTATGAGATCGATCTCGATCAGAATCAGGCTAATTTCGCACACTTAACGCCACTCAGTTTTATCGAACGCTGTTCTAGTGTTTATCCGCAGAAGATTTCGCTGATTCATGGTGAAAAAAAATATACCTGGGCTGAGACCTACAAACGCTGTTGCTTGCTTGCCTCGGCGCTTCTGAAAATGGGCATAGGCAAGGGCGATACAGTAGCGTTCATGGGAGCCAACACTCCTGAAACATTCGAGGGGCACTTCGGCGTTCCTATGACTGGAGCGGTGCTCAATGCCTTAAATGTAAGGCTAGATGCCAAGGCTATTGCATTTATTCTAGAGCACGCAGAA
>CALKDE010000369.1 GCA_938082955.1 uncultured Pseudomonadales bacterium | reverse complement strand
TCATATAACGCGCATTAGTAAAATGTTTTACATTAGGATCAACTTGAGCCGGCGGCATGCGTTTAGTCATCATGACTTCTTTCATCATAGGCGACCAACCTTGAACCATCATATGCGAATCCATCGCGAATGGTGCTATGCCTCCTTCTACATGGCAGCTAATGCACTTCTCTTCCAGTATTGGAGCAACCTCAGTCGCATAGTCAGGTGTATAACTGGCATGCATCTGCTTGGCTGGAAATTGCAGTTCACAACCGACCGCATCGGTAGTGATCGTTTGCTCGATTGAGGCTGCATCATCGGCAGCCGCCGCGAACAACACATCTGCGAAGACGGTAGTACCTGCTACGGCCTCAATATTGAGCGCGGGGCGTGCTCGAACAGGGTCAGTATCTAGGCCGCCGCGGTAAAGAATCTGACCGCGCGAAGGCTCCAATACTACTATCTCACCAGCCTTGCTCAGGCCGAGACTTTCGGCAACAAGCTGGCTATCATCTAACAAGATCGGTATATCGAAATTGTGCAGATTGTCCATCAGGCGAACATCGTCGGGACTATCACTGGCGTCAGAATTTATGGCAAGGAAGGTAATCCCTTGTTGCTCCCAAGTAGTCCGTAGCAGACGATACTTGTGCAACTGCTCAATGTTTTCGATGCAGCTGGCCGCTGTAGCAATAATGACTACCGCCTTGCTGTCGCCATATTTCTGCAATTGATGGTAAACGCCGTCATGATCAATTAGAGCGAAATTTCCAACTCGCTGCGCTCCAGCATGGGCTTGAATCGCGAAGATACTGCTTAACAGGACAAGAACGACTGCGCTTAGCTTTTTCATTTTAATAGCCTTTCAGTTAGCAAGTTATCAAGGTCGCGGATCAGTGAAAGAGTGAAGCGGCAACTCCTCGTTAGAATTCACTTCACACTACTGCAATTAGGCTACGGCAAAATCCGTTTAGATCAGGATTCAAGCAATGTCTGGTAGCCTAACGCAATCTGCTTATTAACGAATGTCTATAGACTGCCAAGTTTTGTGACAAATTGAAACAGAATGGGACGAACTTCGCCACTAACTCTTAGTAACTCAGTATATTAGAGATGTGTAGCCGGCTCGAAGACACCTATAACATCGGCAACAAAGCTAGCAAAATACTTCTAATTTAGCTCTGATCGTCGCGGCTCTCGCCATAACTGGCCATGTTCTCAACCAGCGAGAATCGACGGAAAAGTTCGTACATCCCCCACAGTGCGAGCCCGATAATGATTAACATCATGCCCCAGCGCATTAAACCTGCGAAAAAGATCGAATCGAGGATCGGCATCTGCATTTGAAATTGCGCCAGTGTATTACCTCTATCGAGCATCCAGTGCCAGGCGCTGTGTGCCACCAAAGCGGACAGAAGAATAGTACCAATGCGCTCTTGAACGAAGAAACGAAACAGGATGCGCAGCACAGGAATAACCAGAATGAGCACAAGGATTTGACCAAGTTCCACACCGACATTGAACGCCAGCAATGAAGAAAATAGATGTCCGCCGGCAAACTGCAGCGTGTCGCTAAACAGGAAAGAAAAACCAAAGCCGTGTACCAAGCCAAAGCCAAAAGCAGCCACCCACCGGTGCTGCAGTTTTGCACCAACGATGTTCTCAAATGCCATGTAGACAATGGAGAGCGCTATTAGGGTTTCGATCAACGGTGGGAACCACAGCGCGTTAGGCGCCATACCAAATGCCGAACTGATAAGAGTAATCGAGTGGGCGATAGTGAACGACGTTACCACTGGAATTAGCGCCCGCATGCTGCGCAGAGGAATCACGAGACAAAATAGAAACAACAAGTGATCTATACCTTCTAGAATATGCTCGAAGCCCATATTCACAAATCGGAGTGCGGCCTGATACCAGCGTGGGTCCAATAGCACCACACCTGGATTACCGAGGTAGTTGAATACGCGTTCAGCACCCGATGGCAATAGGAAGCGCAGCACCGTAGTGGTCTGATTCGACAAGGTGCCTATCTCTGGATTGATGGAAAATTCAGACTGATCCGACGCGATGGGATAGGTCACCATGACATCCAACACACCCTGTCGCCAAAATAAATCCACGGAATCTTCCAGCCGTGGGCTGAGAATATTGTCTAAGGCATCATCATAGGTAGTAAAGGACCGGTTAGATGGTAGCGAGACGCGCACGGTTTCCAGTTGCTTCTCGGTCAATTCCTCACCGTTCTCATAAAAGCGCATAGATTCCGTTATATAAACACGAGCCGCATCATTCAGAGCGAACTCCGCCTCGGAGAACTGAAGATAGCCGGGGCCTCGCAACGGAAAACTGATCTCGCCAAAAGCCTCCATAGGCACACGCAATAATGCCGTCAATTGATTCCCTTCAGGTTTGACGAATGCATATACAGTGACACGGCTGGGAATATCGTGCGCCAAACTCAGTGATGGCAGCAAGAAAGCGGCGAGCAACACACACGGAATAATGAGTTTTTTAAGTAAAACTAAGCTTAATATAGCGCTGGTTTTCTTCATAATTTCTTATTTATTATCAGTAATTTCAGTTAGATAGCTAGGACATAGTGAAAGTCCGCTACAGCCTCAAACGCCCATCAATGGCTATCCACTAAAGGCTGTTACAAATACTTACACCAAGCCCCGGATAATTCGGCCTGTGAGTATACTGTCTCCAAAGAAATGAGTATACTCAGGGTTGCTCTGGAAGAGTTAAACCCCCCCGTAAATCGGGCATTTGGAGGAAAATAAGAATGAAAAAGAAATTAATCGTAGGTGCAACTCTGGTCGTTGCATTGGTTGTTCTTGGTCTTGGACAATCAAAGATACAAGAGCCAAGCATCGCCGCATCTAATGATGTAATGGCACCACATTTTCTCGTGGACCCATTCTGGCCTAAGCCACTCCCAAATCATTGGGCAATGGGTAACACAATCGGTGTTGACGTAGACGAGAGAGATCATATCTTCATCGTTCACAGAAATGACGCGTCTCAATTCGGTGGCAACACTGAAATTGGT
>CALKDE010000368.1 GCA_938082955.1 uncultured Pseudomonadales bacterium | reverse complement strand
TGCGCTATCGCGACTGCCCCCGGGCGGTCTGGCGTCGGTATCGTCAGAATATCTGGCCCTCTTTCTCTTTCCATAAGTAAAAAAATCCTCGGTTTTTCACCTACTCCAAGACACGCCCATTTTTGCAACTTCCTTGATGCAACCCAGATGAATATTGATCAGGGTATTGCTCTTTTCTTCAGCGCTCCAAATTCCTTCACTGGAGAAGATGTATTAGAGCTACAAGGCCATGGAGGCACCTACGTACTAAGACAGCTACTCGATCGCGCCGTACAACTAGGTGCACGACTAGCCAATCCCGGTGAGTTCTCGGAACGCGCTTTTCTGAACAACAAAATAGACTTACTCCAAGCTGAGGCTATTGCCGACTTAATTGAATCCAATTCAAAACAAGCTGCAAAGTCCGCGCTTCGAACTTTGCAGGGGGAGTTTTCCAACAAGATACGAAACCTGGTGCGACTATTAATAGACGCAAGAGTACACATCGAGGCCACAATTGATTTCTCAGACGAAGACATCGATTTCGTCAGCGACAATAAAGTTGGCGATTCGCTAAGTTCTATTCTCGAGTCGATAACAGCAACCTTAGCTCAGGCCAGGCAAGGCGCGCTATTAAAAGAAGGGATTAATGTCGTTATCGCGGGTAAGCCAAACGCGGGTAAGTCTAGCCTTTTAAACGCACTCTCAGGCATGGATAGTGCGATAGTCACCGATATCCCAGGAACCACGAGAGACCTGTTGTCAGAAGAGATTAATATAGACGGTCTGCCATTACACATCATAGATACTGCTGGCATACGAATTAGTAACGACGTTGTCGAACAAGAAGGCTTGAGACGCGCTCAACTAGCCATGGAACAAGCAGACCAGTTACTACTAATAGTGGATAAGTCCGAGCTCGAACAAGATGTGGAAAAGCTGTTAGCGCCCCTTGTATTATTAACTGGTAAGTCTATTAAAGAATTAGAATACCTGCAGAACACCACAGTTATCTATAACAAGATTGACCTACTAAACAGTGAAGTACCATGTCTATCCACAATCAACTATCTGGATTATTCCCTACCGACCATAAGCCTTTCAGCTAAAGAATGTGTCGGCATCGATTTACTTAGAGGCTACATCAAACAGGCTATTGGTTTTAACGCCACTGAGGAAGGGGTTTTCATAGCCCGCGAGAGACACCTAACTGCGTTAAACAATGCAAAACAGCTCGTGGAATCTGCACGGGCTTTATTAGCAACGCAATCGTCGTTGGAGTTAATAGCTGAAGACTTACGCTTTGCTCAAGTGCAGCTTGGGGCAATAACGGGAGAATTCACCAGCGATGATTTATTAGGGGAAATATTTTCCAACTTTTGTGTTGGTAAATGATTCGTCAATCAATTAAGCGTTGAAAAAACACCTTTTAAAAATGTGTATAAGTAGGGAAATTTTCGGGATAACAGATGAATTGTTTTGTACTGAATTTTTCCGTTTGCCAAAAAGCTAAACTATACATAAAGGTTAATAGGCTATTGTTGCCTTATTCAGAGCTTATCTACCGAGTTCTCATTGCATTAAGTTCTTGAAAAGAATAAATTTAGTTTAGATATCAACAGGAATCTCTTTAGCTATTAACATCAACATTAATACTCTATCTAACTATATAGCGACTAAATACATAGCAAACTATTTGTTAAAATTAATTTAAACTATAACTATCAGTTTAAGAATTAGGCTTTATACTTGCCTGCCATTTAAATTGGCCAGTTAGGTAGGACCTGTAACATCGTGGAATACAGCAAAGCATTTGACGTGATCATTGTAGGTGGAGGGCATGCCGGTACTGAGGCAGCTCTGGCTTCAGCACGTCAGGGAGTTGCTACACTGCTTGTTACTCACAACATCGAAACCTTAGGTCAGATGTCTTGCAACCCGGCGATTGGGGGGATTGGAAAGAGCCACCTGGTTAAAGAGATCGACGCGCTTGGCGGGGCTATGGCGAAAGCCGTGGACCTAGCTGGTATACAATTTCGTGTCTTAAATGCGAGCAAGGGACCTGCAGTCAGGGCCACACGGGCACAGGCTGACCGCGTTTTGTATAGGGCGGCGATTCGAGAAATGTTGGAACAACAAGAGAATCTGTCCCTGTTTCAGCAAGGTGTGGATGATCTTCTTATCGAAGACGGGGCGATCGCAGGCGTTATTACTCAGATGGGAATGCTCATCAAAGCGCCACGAGTTGTGCTAACTACCGGTACTTTCTTGGGCGGGAAAATACACATTGGTCTGGAAAATAGTTCCGGCGGTAGAGCTGGAGATCCGCCTGCAATAGCACTTGCCAATCGATTGCGTGAATTGCCGTTTAGGGTCAATCGCCTTAAGACAGGAACGCCGCCGCGTATCGATGCTGACTCTGTCGACTTTTCGGTGATGCAAGTTCAAGAAGGCGACACACCTCTACCGGTAATGTCTTATTTGGGGAAAGAGTCGGATCACCCAGAACAAATTAACTGTTACATCACCAGCACTAATGAAAAATGTCATGAAGTAATCCGTGGTGGGTTGGATCGATCTCCTATGTACACGGGAGTTATCGAAGGAACCGGGCCACGTTACTGTCCATCGATTGAAGACAAGGTGATGCGCTTTGCTGATAAATCCTCTCATCAAATCTTTGTCGAGCCGGAAGGCCTGAATACAAAAGAGCTTTATCCAAACGGTATCTCAACAAGCTTGCCGTTTGATGTGCAATTGGAAATGGTTCGAGAAATTAAGGGCTTTGAGAACGCCCACATAACACGCCCTGGTTACGCGATCGAATATGACTTCTTCGATCCGAGAGATTTACATTACTCCCTAGAAACCAAATTCGTTAAAGGCCTCTACTTCGCGGGCCAGATCAATGGCACAACTGGCTACGAAGAAGCTGGCGCACAGGGACTGATGGCTGGATTGAATGCAGGTCTAGATGCGCGGGGCCTTGAGCCTTGGTGTCCACGAAGAGATGAGGCCTACATTGGTGTGTTAATCGATGACCTAATTACTCTCGGTACGAACGAACCCTATCGCATGTTTACCAGCAGAGCGGAATACAGGTTAACACTGCGAGAAGATAATGCGGATCTGCGCCTTACCGAACACGGGAGAAAAATGGGATTGGTTGATGATGAGCGCTGGGCCTTTTACAGTCAGAAGAAAATTCGAATCGAAGAAGAGCTGCAATTTTTGCGAAGCACCTGGGTACAGCCCAACACGGATCGAGCTGAGCGTATTAACGAGTTATTAGAAAAACCACTTTCTCGCGAATACACGCTAGCCGATTTGCTAGCGAGGCCTAGAGTTGAGCACGGTCCCTTGTTAGCTGCGTATAACGGCACCATGGCATCTTCGAACGGCGCGTCAGAGAAAGTTAAAACAGCCATCGAAGCCCAGTCAACACAGCAGGCAGAAATACAGATAAAGTATCAGGGCTATATAGATCGACAAGAAGAAGACATCGAGCGCCTAAAGAAGCAAGAGAACACAAAGCTGCCTGCTGATTTTAACTATCAGCAGATGCAGGGTCTTTCAAATGAATTGAAACAGAAATTGCTCGAAGTTAAACCAGAAAATATTGGTCGGGCCTCCCGTATTCCAGGCATTACTCCAGCTGCAATATCACTGTTGCTAATTTATTTGAAGAAGCACCGAGCGGTAAATCGAAAGGCTGGCTAGCTTACGGGAATAACGGATGACAGATTCAACCCGAGAAGAGTTGCAGCGAGGGATTTCATCGCTGTCGCTCCATTGTAACGAGGAAATGCTTTCTTCTTTGCTGGGGTATATCGATTTACTCAAGAAATGGAATTCGGCATATAACCTTCTCGGGAGTAATGAACTGCCTTCACTCGTTTCGAGGCATATTCTCGATAGCCTTTCAGTAGCCCCTTACATGGAAGGCAATCTAATAGCTGATATTGGTGCCGGTGCGGGACTGCCAGGGATTCCGCTCGCGATCTTGAATCCCGAAAAACAGTTTGTCTTGATTGACTCTAATGGCAAGAAAACCCGGTTCATGTTTCAAGCAAAAATCCAGTTAGGATTGGACAATATTACTATCGAAAATTGTCGACTAGAGCACTATCAAAGTATCCAGCAAATTGATATGGTGATGTGTCGAGCGTTCTCTACCCTAGCGGATGCCTTGACGATGTTGCAGCCAATATTCTCCGAGCAGTGCAAATTATTGGCGATGAAAGGGCATTATCCCGAGGATGAAATAGCGCGATTGCCCGATGGTTTTGAGCTGTCGAAAAGTATTAAATTAAATGTACCTGGCAGTGAATCACAGCGCCATTTAATCGAGGTAATGCGAAAAAGACAGTGACGCCTCAGTTTCAATACATCCGCATACTTAACCGAATAAACAGTAGAATTTTGGTATAATGTTTACAGGCAGCAGCTTAAGCACAATGGCTTAGGATATTAGTTAAGAGTAAAAGTTAGGAAGAAACCAGTGGCCAAAGTTCTCGCAATAGCAAATCAAAAAGGCGGTGTAGGCAAAACTACGACTTCTGTAAACCTTGCCGCGTCGTTAAAATTTACTCGAAAAGATGTGCTACTGATCGATCTGGATCCGCAAGGCAACGCCACCATGGGTAGCGGAGTCGACAAGTCCTCGTTAGAAACATCAATTTATGATGTGCTAATGCAGCATGCTGGATTTGATGAGGTCGTCCAAAGACCCGAAGCTTCTGGATACGATTTGCTGCCGGCAAATGGCGATTTGGTCGCAGCCGAAGTGGAGCTGATAAGCGAAGATAACCGTGAATGCCGACTCCGCCAAATTATTGATCAAGTTCGT
>CALKDE010000367.1 GCA_938082955.1 uncultured Pseudomonadales bacterium | reverse complement strand
AGAAATTGTAGATGCTGCTGGTTGCTTTGGAGCTTGCAGATAAACCCAACCTACCCAGCACTAAGCGATTCTGCGATATTCCCTATAGACCGGCGACCAGAAGTTGCGCTCGATCGAGGCTAGCAGTTCATCGTCAGTCATATCCCGCGCCAGATCCTGCGCGATTGCAGTCCTGGCTACTGTGAAGGCGATCTTGCGGCTGATCTGTGGCAACGTTGTCAGCGGAGGTAGTACCGCGCTGGATTGGTCTTCTTGCCCTGGAGACAGTTCTGCTAGGGTCGTGCTGGCAACCATCAACATTTCGTCACTGACTAACTTGGCTTTACAGGAAATAACGCCGAGGCCAACGCCTGGAAAAATATAACTATTGTTACATTGTGATATCTCAAAATCCTCGCCATTGTGCTCGATCTGCTCGAATGGGCTGCCGGTGGCAACAATGGCTTTGCCATCAGTCCAGGTTACTACGTCTTGAGGGTGTGCTTCTACATGTTGAGATGGGTTACTGAGCGGTAGGATGACCGGGCGAGAACAACCGACGAGCATTTGGCGTATCACTTCTTCTGTGAACAAGCCTGGCTGACCAGAGACGCCGATAAGTATGCTCGGTTGAGTATTATTGATTACATCCATCAAGTTGGCATAGCCGCTGCCTGAAGTAAGTTTCCATTCTTTCACAGCAGATGATGGTTGGGCCAAACGTTTCTGAAAGTCGAGTAAGTCGGCCGTGCCCTGAGTTAGCAGGCCGGCGCGATCGACCATGAACACCCTAGCGCGCGCTTGCGCATCGGTGAGGCCTTCGATAACCATTGCGGTGATGATAAGTTCGGCTATGCCGCAGCCGGCTGAGCCGGAGCCCACGAATACTATTTTTTGCTCATTGAGTGCTTCGCCTTTTTTCCGGCATGCAGACAGTAGGGCTCCCAGAGTCACCGCCGCGGTGCCCTGAATGTCATCGTTAAAACAACAAACGTGTTCGCGATGACGCTGCAATATCGGCATCGCATTCGGTTGTGCAAAATCTTCAAACTGAATCAGTACTCCAGGCCACCGCTTTTGTGCCGCATTGACAAAATCATCAACGAAGGCGTCATATTCAGCTTTGTTTATGCGTGGATGGCGCATGCCTATGTAGTAAGGATCGTCCAGAAGTGTCTTATTATTGGTGCCTACATCTAGAGCCACTGGCAGGGTGTAGGCGGGGCTGATTCCCCCGCAGGCAGTATAGATAGATAATTTTCCAATGGCGATGCCCATGCCGCCAACACCTTGATCGCCTAGGCCAAGCACACGCTCGCCGTCAGTCACAACAATTACCTTGATCCTATCCTTGGTGACGCTGTGCAATATCTCATCCATAAATTGCCGTTCTTCATAAGACGCAATAATGCCGCGGGCACTGCGATAGATGTCAGAGAAGTGCTCGCACGCTGCGCCCACTGTGGGCGTATAGATGATGGGCAGCATCTCGACAAGATGCTCATTTAGCAATCGGTAGAATAGGGTTTCATTGTTGTCCTGCACTGCACGCAGGTAGATGTGCTTATTGATTGCTTCATCGAAGCTCTTGTACTGCATGTAAGCGCGTTTTACTTGTTCCTCGATATTTTCATAGCGTGGAGGCAAGAGTCCGATTAGGTTAAAGTTGAGGCGTTCTCTCCCGGAGAAAGCCGAGCCCTTATTCAACAAGGGCGTTTCCAGCAGTGAGGGACCTGCGTAAGAGATGTAGATGGGCTTGGTGGGAGTCATGACTCTTTGTTTCTCTCAAAAAATAGTTTATTTGATGAAGGCCCTAGCTGCGAAACCGGTGCCTGAGTTTGAGAATACGCCGACTCAAACTCATTGTCTTGATCAAAGGCTTGCCAATTGTCATTCAGATTTAGGGGCGAGCCTCGGCCTTATCACTGTTTTAGCGAGCCGTTGGCTGCAGGCCTTCTAGCGACGATTACCGTCCGGCGAATATCACCCGAAGAAGCTGTATAAGCATAGCCGATAACAGGTTTCTAGTGTACTTTTGGGGAATTCGTTCAATTGTCTATCAAGCAAAATATCGGGAGGTTCTCCGTGCTCCTCAAGCAAACCCTTAGTCGCTGCTCTGCGTTTATCGTGGCGGGATTTTTGTTACTTTCAACAGGGCCGGTCTCTGCGCAGAATCTAGAGAATGGGGAGCAACTCTTTCAAACTCTCTGTGCCCGCTGCCATGGCATGTTGGGTGAAGGGTCTGAGGGCCCAAGCCTTACGCGGCCCAATCTTGTTCACGCCCCTGATGACGCCGCTCTCGTTTCACTCATCGTAGGCGGTATTCCCGGAACAGGTATGCCCGGCTCACGCCAGCTGCGCGGTCAAGACGGGCCTGATGTTGCAGCTTATGTTCGCAGTTTGGGCGTATTGCCACCCGAAGACATGCCAGGTGACCCGGTAGCCGGGGCTGAGGTGTATAGAGCTGTCGGTAATTGCTCTAGCTGCCATATTCTAAATGGCGAGGGTTTGGGTATCGGTCCAGAGCTTAGCAAGGTGGGTCAACGACGTAATGCAGCCTATCTTCGTCGCTCGGTGACCAGCCCTGAAGCAGATCAGCCGCGTTTGGTGGATCGCTTTCGCGGTTCGCTCCAGGCTTTTCTAACAGTGCGCATTGTTTCAGAGTATGGAATTTATGAGGGTATGCGTATCAACGAAGATGCCTTCACAGTGCAGATGCGCGATATGGCTGGCGAGATAGTTTCCTTTAAAAAATCCGACTTGATCAGTTACCAGAAAGTACAAGGGCATTCACTTATGCCAGGGTACAACTCTGTGTTAGACGAGAAACAGATAGACAATGTGGTGTCCTACCTTATGAGTCTGAATTAGAGACTGGAGAAGAATGAAATGAAGCTATCGGCAAATTTGAAAAGCAAATTGTTCTCTACATTCTTGCTTCTCTGTTTTGGAAGTAGCACTGTTCTGGCCGACACACCGTTCGAGGCGCTTCTCAATGATGAGGCTAACGGCGCCGACTGGCTTAGCTATTCAGGCGGCTACAAGTCGCAGCGCTTTTCTCCGCTTAGCCAGATCAATACGGCTAATGTGGATCAGCTGAAAGTGATGTGGGCATATCAGATGCAGCCTACAGGAATCAATGGGGCGGCCTTGCAAGAAACGACACCTTTGGTGGCGGGTGATGTCATGTATATAACGGAATCGCCTAGCAGCGTGACCGCGCTGGACACGCACACGGGTAGAATGTTGTGGCACTTCGTTCCGGACATCAGCAACGACGTTTTAAATATCGGCTTTCCACGAATCAATCGCGGTGTCGCCCTGTTGGATGACAAAGTGTATGTAGCTACGTTAGATGCGCGCCTTTTTGCTCTGGATGCACGAACCGGTGCGGTGCGCTGGGAGACTGCAGTGGCGGATAATTCAGTGGGCTTTTCGCTGACCCTGGCTCCGCTGGCGTTGGACGGAAAAATTGTCGTTGGCGTAAGTGGAGCTGAAGCCGGCGTGCGTGGTTATATCGATGCCTACGATTCTGAGACGGGCGAGCGCCTATGGCGAACCTTTACAGTGCCAGCCCCTGGTGAGCCTGGTAGTGAAACCTGGCAAGGCGACGACTGGCAGACAGGCGGTGGTTCTACCTGGTTGACTGGCTCCTACGATCCTGATCTGGACTTATTGTATTGGACAACTGGAAACCCGGCTCCAGATTGGAACGGTGACCTGCGCCCGGGCGATAATTTATTTACCTGTGCAGTGTTGGCGTTAGACCCCGATACCGGCGAGATGAAATGGTTTTTTCAATACACGCCGCACGATACTCATGACTGGGATGCCAATCAGATTCCGGTGTTGGTTGATGGTGAGTTCGAGGGTCGGCAGCGCAAGCTTCTCGCTCTAGCGAACCGCAATGCCTTTTATTATTTACTGGATCGAGAAACTGGAGAATACTTGTTAGGTGAAGAGTATTCATTTCAGACCTGGTCTGAGGGCATTGATGATAACGGTAGACCAATCGTAATTCCCAATACAGAGCCAATGCGCGAAGGGAACCTGGTTTGGCCTAGCCTGCAGGGAGCTACCAACTGGTTCTCTCCCTCGTACAATCCGCAGACAGAACAGTTCTTCGTGCCGAATAGGCGCATGGGTGCAATCTACTTCAAGTCTGATGTGGAATACGAGCCGGGCATGCCTTTCTTAGGGGGTGGTGAACAGCCGTTGGACGGTGATGATGCCTCTGGAGCTATCTTGGCGTTGGATGTGATGACTGGCGAGCAGCAGTGGGAGTTCGAGTTGCAGACTCCGCCTTGGTCAGGCGTGATGGCGACAGCTGGCGGTCTGGTGTTCGGTGCTAGCAACGAAGGCAATTTCTTTGCCTTGGATGCGGAAGATGGAGGCCCTTTGTGGTTCTTCAATTCCGGTGCGCATATACGCACCAATCCCATGGGATTCTCCGTGGATGGCAATCAGCGCGTTGCAATTATTGGTGGGCAAACCCTATTCGTATTCGGCTTAGAATAAAGAAAGAAGAGGGCTAAACCCACAGGAGTTAGCGCGGGGCTACAATAGTTTGTCGCTGAAATTCCAGGCCTTCGATGCCAACGCGAACAACATCACCTGGTTTTAGGTAGCTTGGTGGTACCATGCCATCGCCAACGCCAGCTGGTGTTCCGGTAAAGATCAGATCGCCGGGATAGAGCGTCATGAACTGGCTCAGGTGACTGACGATTTCCTTAACACCGAAGACCATGTCGGCGGTGGTGCCTTGCTGGCGCATTTCGCCGTTGACTTCTGACCAGATAGACAGGTTCTGCACATCATCGATGTTGTCGGGTGTCACTAAGTAAGGGCCGACCGGTGCGAATGTATCGGCGCTCTTACCCTTCGTGAATTGCCCACCACGCTCGCGCTGAAAGGCGCGTTCAGACACGTCGTGTCCAACAGTGAAACCCGCGATGTAATCGAAGACCTCGTTTTCGGATATATATTGGGCGCGTCGTCCAATCACGATGACGAGCTCTGATTCGTAGTCGAGTTTATGGCCATTGCGCGGCTGAATCACATTGTCGAAAGGACCTGTCAAAGCAGAGGTGGCCTTCATGAATACCAGCGGCTCGGTAGGTAGTTCTACTGCCATTTCCGCCGCGTGATTCACATAATTGAAACCGATGGCGACGATCTTGCCCGTCCCGGTCACTGGTACTCCGAGTCGAGGATTGCCCGGAATGACAGGCAATTCGCTCATTGGGATCTGTGCAATCTCCTCAAGTGAGGCTTCAGATAGTGTATCTGGCGTAATGTCATCGATATGCGCCGAAAGATCGCGAATCTGACCTTGCGCATCGACTATGCCCGGCCGCTCTTCGCCCAAAGGGCCAAAACGTACCAGCTTTATTTCTGCGGCATTCAAGACGCTACTGGATAGAATTAGAGCCATCGCTGTAGTTACTGCGGCAAGTATTCTTTTAGACATGATACACCCCGTTACACTTGTTTTTGTCGAATAATTGAACGCTCAGAGTGTAGTGAAAAGTGATCTTTTTGTCTTGTTTAGAATGCGAAACCGACCGCTAAAGAACGCCAGGCACTGACTAGCCCTGCCAATCAGTACTAGTTGGGCCGGCAATGCAATAGACAGTTGGTTAGTGGTTTCTCATAGCTCGTGTCGGCCTTGGTGGCTTTCCACAGACGCGGCTAGCTTGTAGCCAATTTTGCGGAAGGGCTCTGGAGGCATCCAGCTAGCCTGGCCAAATAACTTAGGGACATCTGGCACTTTCATACCATGAGCTGCCTCAACAAGCAGTTTTCCAAGGAGAGTCCCCTTAACTGTACCGCCACCGTTACAACCTGCTGATACATAAAGCCCGGGCTTGAATTCGCCCCAC
This sequence comes from uncultured Pseudomonadales bacterium, assembly GCA_938082955.1. Lineage (GTDB taxonomy): Bacteria > Pseudomonadota > Gammaproteobacteria > Pseudomonadales > Pseudohongiellaceae > UBA9145. The sequence continues at coordinate 1,261 of CALKDE010000367.1, read as the reverse complement.
ACAGCACCCCCATTGAAAGTAAAACCGACGGCGCCACCCCAGCAGTGTTCGAGCTCGAAATTCGGCAGTTGTGGAAAGCGCCTCTGGAGACGGTGTTGGAGCCCACCGATAATCTTTTCTCGAGGGGCCTGCTTCTCGTAGCTATGCATGGAGCGAACCATCAACCTTCCATCAATGGTGCGACGCAGGGTGCTGCCGAGTCGATGAGTGGGGAGTAGCCCCCAGTTCTCATCGCTGCCCAGGTCATCCAATACTGACTTTTCTAACACTGGAGTTAAGCCGGCATAGGTGTGCATCGCAACCAGACGAGAACGGCCAATACCTAGCTCTTTACTGAAGGCATTGTTAGCCAGTACTAATTTACGCGCATTGATGACAGCGTTCGGGGTTTGCACCTGCCACCGGCTAGATTGCTGCGTTAGTTTCAGCGCAGCTGTGTTCTCAAACAGTTGCACAGACTCAGGCAGCAGTGAGGCAAGCGCGCGGATCGCTGCTGCGGGTTGTGCGAGGTAGCAATCGGGAGAATAGAGTCCCTCCTGATAGAAGTCCGAACCTATTCTTAATTTAAGTGCTGCCGAATCTAAGCTTTCATGCTCGAGTCCAGCAGCTTCGAGGAAGGTGCGATAGTTCTGTAACGACTTCAGTCCAGCGTCGCTAGCGGCTGCGCGATAGGTTCCAGCCTTGGTTATGTCTACCTCGTGAGAGGAGGCATCAATCTCAGCGAGGATTTCTGCCATGGTGCTAGCTGTGAGGCGGTTGCAGAGATTCATTTTCTCTATCTGATCTGGATTGGCATCTTCGGCCAGCGCGATCTCCAATAAGAATCCAGAATTGCGCCCGGGGTTACCTTCGCCGATCTCGCTGGCATCTATCAAGGCAATGCCAGCCTCGGGAGACAGGCTATGCCAATGTTTAGCTGCGGATATTCCAGTCCACCCAGCGCCAATGATAAGCACATCGACAGAGATATTTTTTTTCAGCGCAGGGCTTGCTTCGCGCGCGGGCAGTAGCGCGTTCCAACCGCTCTTCAATTTGTAATTGGGGAAAGTTTTCCGAGTAGACATAAGTTGATTGTTGTCAGTTTATAACTCTATCACTAGGGCTTTCTCGGGCGGCAACTCGCCTGCACAGACAGCAGTGTAAATGTTGGCGAGTTTCTCAACACCGTCCAGCTTCTCAATTTTTATCCAGTGGGCACTGCGTTCACATGAGTCATAGATGAATTGTGATGACTTGGAGTCGAAGCCGTCAATCCCCCAAT
>CALKDE010000366.1 GCA_938082955.1 uncultured Pseudomonadales bacterium | reverse complement strand
CATCTTGGCTCTAGGCATTATGCCTTATATATCAGCTTCGATTATCATGCAGTTGCTTTCTGCGGTAAGCCCGCAGTTAGATCAGTTAAAGAAAGAAGGTGAGTCTGGTCGCCGTAAAATCTCCCAATACACGCGTTACGGTGCTTTGGCGCTAGCGACTGTTCAGGGAACCGGTATGACAGTTGGGCTTTTATCGCCAATGGCGTACGCACCCGGTCTTGCCTTTAACTTGACAGCGATTGTATCTCTAGTGACTGGGGCTATGTTCCTGATGTGGCTGGGTGAGCAGATAACAGAAAAAGGCATCGGCAATGGCATATCGATGCTGATCTTCGCAGGCATCGTGGCGGGCTTTCCGGCCGCTATCGGTACATCGCTGACACAGGCGTACGAAGGACAGATCAATGGTGTGTTATTGCTAGTCGTGGGATTGATTGCGATTGGCGTTATCGCCTGTATCGTCTATATAGAAAGAGCTCAGCGACGCATCACCGTCAACTATGCGAAGCGACAGCAGGGGAGGAAGATGTATCAAGCTCAAGCTAGCCATCTACCTCTTAAGATTAATATGGCGGGTGTTATACCAGCAATTTTCGCCAGTAGTATCTTGTTATTCCCTGCCAGTATTGCGAACTGGTTTGGTCAGGCTGAGGGTTCGGAGTGGTTGCAGGAATTAGCTTTTCTCATCGGCCCCGGTCAGCCTCTTTACATTATTATCTTTAGCGCGATGATTATATTCTTTTGCTTTTTTTATACAGCACTTGTATTTAATCCACGCGATGTTGCCGAGAATTTGAAGCGTTCTAGTGCATTTATTCCTGGCATTCGACCTGGCGAGCAAACCGCAAAGTACATCGACGGTGTAATCACTAGGCTGACTATGTTTGGAGCTGTGTACATCACACTGGTGTGTTTGTTACCCAATTTTATGCAAATGTTTGCCAATGTGCCCTTTAACCTCGGTGGCACGGCGCTATTGATTTCGGTGGTTGTAACTATGGACTTTTGGTCCCAGGTGCAGTCGCACCTAATGTCTCATCAGTATGATTCCCTGATGAAGAAATCGAAGTTAGGTAACTACGGACGTAGTGGTATTTAGTCACTCTCTGGTTGTTTATGTCCACAGATACTATTTAAAGAATAATGGAGAACGAACATGAAAGTTAGAGCATCTGTTAAGAAAATTTGCCGAAACTGCAAAGTAATTAAGCGTAATGGTTCTGTGCGAGTAATTTGCAAGTCTGAGCCAAGACACAAGCAACGTCAGGGTTAATCCTGGCACGACCGAATTCGTAAGCAAGATTAGTAGAGAACGGAGCACCTTTTATGGCACGTATTGCCGGAGTCAACATACCTGATAACAAGCACATCGTTATTTCTTTACGATATGTGTTTGGAATTGGCCCAACTACCGCAAGTGCGATTTGTGACAAGACTGGAATCACGCCGTCAACAAAGACTAGTGAGCTCAGCCCTGAACAATTGGACAGCATTCGCGGGGAAGTGGCGAACCATACTACTGAGGGCGACCTCAGACGCGCAGTATCCATGAACATCAAGCGTCTTATGGACTTAGGTTGCAATCGTGGTATTCGTCATCGGCGTTCTCTGCCAGTTCGGGGTCAGCGCACGAAAACAAATGCTAGAACGAGAAAAGGTCCACGCAAACCAATTCGTAAGTGATACTAATTGGGGTCAGAGTAAAAACTCTTTCACAGTTCAGTAAAAATTGTGAAAGAGATAAAGAATTTTTACTCTGACCCCGAATCGATATTTAGAGTTAGATGGAATAATTTATGGCTAAGCCAGCAGAGAAGTCGACTAAGAAGAAAACCCGCAATGCCGTTATTGATGGTCTTGCTTATATTCATGCATCCTTTAATAACACGATCATCACTATTACCGATCGTCAGGGCAATGCATTGAGCTGGGCGACTGCCGGCGGTTCCGGCTTTCGTGGTTCCAGAAAAAGCACGCCTTTTGCCGCTCAGGTTGCGGCTGAGAAGGCAGGAAAAGCGGCGATCGAACTTTATGGATTACAGACTCTGGACGTGAAGGTTAACGGTCCTGGTCCTGGTCGCGAATCAGCTGTAAGAGCGCTGAATAATTGCGGTCTTCGAGTTGGAAATATTACTGACGTCACGCCTATTCCACACAATGGCTGTAGACCCCCTAAGAAGCGTCGCGTTTAAACGATAAGTAAGCAGAAGCTCTTCTGATCGTGAAAGAGCACAGGAGATAGACTATGGCCCGTTATTTAGGCCCAAAATGCAAGTTGTCCCGTCGTGAAGGAACAGATCTGTTCTTGAAGAGCGGCGTTCGTCCACTAGATAGTAAGTGCAAGGCCGATACTATTCCTGGCCAGCATGGCGCACGTCGTGGCCGCCTATCTGATTACGGTGTGCAACTTCGAGAGAAACAAAAAGTTAGACGAACCTATGGTGTTCTGGAGAAGCAGTTCCGGGGGTACTATAAGGAAGCGGCTCGAATTAAAGGTGCGACAGGCGAAAATCTGTTGCAACTGTTGGAATGCCGTCTAGACAACGTGGTCTATCGTATGGGTTTTGGCTCGACTCGCGCCGAATCGCGTCAACTTGTTGCACACAAATCCATCACAGTGAATGGTGAAGTGGTAAATATTGCTTCTTATCGCGTTTCTGAAGGTGACTCTGTTGCTATTCGTCAGAAAGCGAAAGAACAGCTACGAATTAAATCAGCATTGGAATTGGCTTCGCAGCGAAATCCGATCGATTGGATAACAGTAGATCAAAGCAAGCTAGAAGGTCAGTTCACGCGCAAGCCTGAGCGTGAAGATCTGCCTTCAGAGATCAACGAGAACCTAATCGTCGAGCTATATTCTAAGTAGTGACAATCACACAAAGGGTGGATTTCATGCAAATTTCTTTATCAGATTTTTTAACGCCGCAAGTGATACAGGTCGACGAGTTCGACTCCTGTCACTCGAAGGTTGTATTAGAACCGCTAGAGCGCGGCTTTGGTCATACATTGGGTAATGCACTACGAAGAATTTTACTTTCTTCTATGCCAGGCGCTGCAGTTGAAGAAGTCGAGATAGATGGTGTTGTACATGAGTACAGCACTATAGAAGGCGTGCGGGAGGATGTAATAGAAATCCTTCTTAACCTTAAAGGCCTCGCCATAGTCCTAAATAATAACGATGAAGCGGTTCTTACTCTAAACAAGAAAGGGTCTGGCATCGTAACTGCAAGTGATATTACTGTAGATCACGATGTTGAGATCATGAATCCAGATCATGTTATCGCAAACCTAAATGCGAATGGCGAGCTCAACATGCGTCTAACTGTTCGTAAGGGCAGAGGATATTCTCCAGCAGATAGTCGAACTTCTGAAGAAGATGAGACTCGTAGTGTTGGAAGGCTTCTTCTCGACGCGTCCTACACACCAGTTATTCGAGTGTCTTACGCGGTTGAAAGTGCCCGTGTTGAGCAACGCACTGACCTGGACAAGTTGGTTATCGATGTTGAAACTAACGGCACTATAGAGCCGGAAGAAGCTATTCGCCGTGCGGCTACAATCTTGCAGCATCAGCTAGCGGTATTCGTCGATCTGCAAAGTGAAATCGTTGCAGAGCCAGAAGAGCATGAAGACGAAATTGATCCGATCCTGCTTCGCCCGGTCGATGATCTTGAGTTGACAGTACGTTCTGCGAATTGCCTCAAGGCTGAAGACATTTATTACATTGGTGATCTTATTCAGCGCACAGAAGTTGAGCTGTTGAAGACACCCAACTTAGGCAAGAAGTCTCTAACAGAGATTAAAGACGTGTTGGCTACGCGTGGACTATCACTTGGTCTGCGTCTAGAAAATTGGCCTCCGTCCAGTCTTAAATCAGACGATCGGGCAGCTTAGAACAAGTTCAGTCCTTAGATAAGGTAACGAGTTATGCGTCATAGACAAAGCGGTCGCCAGCTAAATAGAAATAGTTCGCACCGACAAGCGATGTTCAGAAATATGGCTATTTCATTAGTTGAGCATGAAATCATCAAAACCACACTAATCAAAGCCAAAGAGCTTAGGTCTGTTGCTGAGCCCCTGATTACTTTGGCAAAGAAGGACAGTGTGGCAAACCGGCGCTTGGCATTCAGTCGTACTCGTAGCAAGGCTGCGGTGGGTAAACTGTTTACCGAACTAGGTCCGCGTTACACAGACCGTCCCGGTGGTTATATCCGCATTCTCAAGTGTGGCGATCGCGCCGGTGACAAAGCGACTATGGCTTATGTCGAATTGGTAGGTCGGCCAAATGCCGAAGCTGATGATTCAGTGGTGGAATCTACTGACGATTAACTCGTTAGTTTCCAAGAGCATACAGAAAAGCCGGGTTATACTCGGCTTTTTTATGGGTTCTGTTTTTCCTCAGGCGTGACACAGAACCACTTCTACAAGAGCAACTGAGAGGTTAGCACGCAATGAAATCATTTCACCCGCCAGTTCGAACACTCATGGGACCCGGTCCTTCGGATGTTAATCCACGGATTCTTGAGGCTTTGTCACGCCCTACGATAGGGCATCTTGATCCTGCCTTTATCCAGATGATGGATGAGATCAAGCAGCTTCTGCAATACGCCTTTAAAACAGAAAACGAACTTACCATGCCGGTATCCGCCCCTGGATCTGCGGGTATGGAAACGGTATTTGTAAACCTGATTGAGCGCGGTGATAAGGTGATTATCTGCCAGAACGGCGTGTTCGGCGGGCGCATGAAAGAAAATGTACAGCGTTGTGGTGCCCAGGCGATCGTGGTGGAAGACACTTGGAGCAGCACCATTGATATCGACAAGGCCGAAAAAGCTTTGACTGATAACCCAGATGCCAAGGCCATTGCTTTTGTGCATGCCGAAACCTCAACTGGAACTCGCTCTGATGTAGAGGCGCTTTGCGCTCTGGCTGCGAAGTACGATTGTCTGTCTATCGTCGATGCCGTGACATCATTGGGTGGCATTGAGCTGCTTGTAGATGAATGGGGTATCGACGCGATCTACTCAGGGACGCAGAAGTGTCTATCCTGTGTTCCGGGATTGTCTCCGGTATCTTTTTCCGAGCGTGCGGCTCGGTCAATACGTGAGCGCAAATCGAAGGTCCAGAGTTGGTTTCTC
>CALKDE010000365.1 GCA_938082955.1 uncultured Pseudomonadales bacterium | reverse complement strand
CGAGACAGGCCTGCATGAATACTACGTCACGGGTTACCGACGTTCCTTCGCCCGTGCACAGCGTGACGAAGAAGATCTATTCATGCTGTTGGTGTTCGCAGAGAGCTTAGGCATACCCAACCCGGCTGCCTTTTACACTATGGAATTACTCCCCATCGTCTATGACCGTTTTCATGACTGGCATGTTCGCATGGGCATGGAACGTTCACCCCTGGATCACGTATCTTGCTGTTAGAACTGGCACGCTCAAAGAAAATACTCTTCTTCGGTGGCAAGGGAGGCGTTGGTAAGACGACTATCTCGGCCGCCACGGCCTTGGCGCGCGCCAACGAGGGTGCAAAGGTATTGCTGGTCTCCACAGATCCCGCCCACAATCTCGGCCACCTGTTCGATCGCAAGATCGGCTCGAAGCCGGTGCGCCTCGCGGCAGGCTTGGATGGTCTGGAGCTAGATCCAGCCGAGACTGTAAAGCTACACATGGAAGAGATCACCAATTCCTTACATCGGCTGATGCCGATTCAGCTGCGTAGCGAAGTGGATAAGCACATGGCGTTGTCCAAAGATGCGCCAGGCATGCAGGAGGCGGCGATACTCGAGCGCATCGCTGAAGTAGTTGAGCAGGGTACTAAGGACTATGACCTTATTGTTTTCGATACCGCGCCGTCTGGTCATACCGCACGCCTGATGGTGCTGCCGGAGATGATGTCGGCCTGGACTGAGGGCTTAATTGAGCGCCGCGAGAAGGCCGATAAGTTTGCCGAGATTGTGCGCGGCATGGGCCGCGACTCCAGCGTCGAGGACAAGGTGTTCGGCAACGACGCGGCAGACGAAGACAAGTCGCGCGAGTCGGGCATACGCAGTCTGTTAAATCGGCGCCGGCTTCGTTTCACTACATTGCGAGATAAGATATCCGATAAGAAGCAGACTTCTTTTGTGATTGTGCTCGCCGCCGAGCGCCTGCCGGTATTGGAGACGATCGAGCTGCAGCAGCAACTGAAGAAAGGAAAGATTAGTGTCGATTGCCTAGTAGTGAACAAACGCTCGCCACAGGGCGAGGGCGCTTTTCTCGAAGAGCGTCGTGCTCAGGAAGAAGCGCACATGACTACTTTGACGAAGGCTCTACCGAAAATTCCACGACAAGACCTTTTTTTATTAGCGCAAGATATTGTTGGCGTAGATGCCTTGCAGGCAATGGCCGAACGGATTGCTAAATAAGAAACAAGAACAGTTATTGAAAAAAACAAATAAAATGTTACTTGCACAAGTAGGGTTTTTTACGTTAAAAGTATCGCTGCAGTAATTTCTAAAAAACAATAATGTAATTCACTATGCAATCAGCAACACCAACGAGCACTGAGTCAGTGCGTAGCATTCGCAAGCAGATGATGGCGCTCAAGTCGCTACCACTGATGGCCGTGCTGAGTGTTTTTCTGCTGTTTGCTCAGGCTGTAGAACACAGTCACAGCCACGATGCTGATCTGCAAGCACAGTTTGATTGCGAGATCTGTCTCAAGGCTGGTTCGCTAGATGATGCGGCGGTTGCCAAGGCTCCCAGCCTAAATCAACAATCGAATATTCAATCCTATGTGGCGCTAATCGAAAGCCACTGCTTTGTAGAGATCATCCGCGCTACAGCGCGCGCCCCTCCCACTTACAGCTAACTCCATTTGGTCGTCTATCGACTTTGGACTGTCTTGATTTATTCAGGTCGGTGCCTCTGTCCGATGGATAAATTACACCCTAGTTATCTGTACGTAATGTGTGAGATTTTTGATGAAATTTACTTTAAAGAAGTCCGGCTGTGTTGTCGGCGCTGTTCTACCCCTATTGTTTAATGCCGAGCTTGTGGCTCAAGAACTTGAACACAGTGAACCCAATATAGAGGAGATGATTGTCACCTCAACCCTGCATCGAAGCCGCGCAGATACAGCGATGCCGGTGAATATTCTAACAGGTGAGGAGCTTCGCGAGAAAGTCGCCGCCACATTGGGCGAGATGCTACAAGACCAAGTTGGTGTGACTACCGCGTCATTCGGTGTCGGTGTTGGGTCGCCGGTAATTCGCGGTCAAGGCGGCAATCGCGTGCAAGTGTTGCAGGGGGGTGTCGGCAACATCGATGCCTCGGCTATCAGTGCCGACCACGCCAATAGTCTCGAGCCAGCGTTGGCCGAGCGCATAGAAGTTATTCGCGGGCCTGCAACTTTGCTCTATGGAAACGGCGCAATTGGCGGCGTGGTCAACGTGATTGATAATCGCATTCCTACTAGCGTGCCCGATGCTGTAACCGGCATAGTCGAGTCTCGTTACAATAGCGCTTCTGATCAACGGGTAACGGTCGGCCGTTTGGAAGGCGGGGCAGGCAACATTGCCTGGCATCTCGATGGTGTGTATCGCGAGAGCAACGATGTTGAGATTCCCGGTTTCGCTATTAATCCCAATACTGTGGATATTGCTAACTCTGAAGAACTGGAAGAGCTTTTGGAAAGTCGCGGCCGCATAAGCAATTCCAGCACGCGTGCTGACACGCAAACTTTCGGCGCCTCGTGGGTATTCGATGAAGGCTATATTGGTTTCTCAGTAAACCGTCTTGAAAATGAGTATGGCATTCCAGGGCATGGTCATGAAGAGGAGCACGAAGAGGAGGATCATGATGAAGAAGAGCATCATGATGAAGAAGAGCATGAAGACGAACACTTCGATGAAGAGGGTGGCGTTCGCATTGCCATGGAGCAAGAGCGAACAGACATCGAGATGTCGCTGCCATTGAGCGGTTGGTTTGAAGAGTTGCACGCTCGCCTGACCAGCGTCGACTATCAGCACGCTGAGGTTGAGCCTAGCGGTGAGATTGGAACGTTGTTCGAGCAGGACGGTGTTGAGGGACGATTCGTTTTGCATCTGGCCGGCACTGATACCCGTGAAGGTGTATTCGGCGCGCAGTTTTCGCAGCGCGAATTCTCGGCAATTGGGGAAGAGGCTTTTATTTCTCCAACAGACATTGATTCCTTTGCGCTATTTACACTACACAGTATCGATTCTGGCGATCTAACCTATGAGTTTGGTCTGCGTGGCGAACGACGGAGCTTGGATCAAAATCGCGGACGCTGCGACTCTAGCCAGACGAGCTGGAGTGGATCTACCTCTGCGATTTGGCGTTTTAGTGAACAAGCAAACCTATTGTTTTCTCTCGCGCATTCGCAGCGCTCGGCTACTGTAGAAGAGTTGTATTCCAACATCGGCGCCAATTGCAGTGAGTTGCCAGCTGACATGCTGGTAGAACATGCGGCTACTCAGCGCTTTGAGATAGGCCTTCCTAATGCAGGTGTCGAGAAATCAACGAACGTTGAAGTGGGCTATCGTAAGCACATTGGTGAAGTGCATGCCGAAGTTAATATCTACTACAACGACATTGCCGACTACATCTTTCTTTTCGATTCGGGTGTGTTTGCAGACGAGGTTGAAATATCTCGCTATCAGCAAAATGATGCTTTGTTCTACGGTATGGAGGCTGAAGTCAATTTGCCGCTGCGCCGCAGTGGTGACCATCTAACAGAGGTCAGTTTGTTTGGAGATTATGTGCGGGCCGATTTTGATAGCTCTGGAAATGTGCCGCGTATCCCGCCGCTGAGCGTTGGTATCGAGTTGCAGCACTCCCATTTAAATTGGCAGACTAAATTACGCTGGACACAGATGCAGAGCCAGTCTGATACAGGTATCGGAGAGACACGCACCAATGGCTATTCCTTACTAAACTTCTACGCGGACTACCATTTGCCGTTTAGCAGTGCAGAAACCTTGCTGTTCTTCAAGGCTAACAACCTCCTAGATGAGGAGATCCGCCATCATACGTCGCTGTTGAAAGACTTAGCACCCGCGCCAGGGCGCGCATTTGAGATTGGATTACGGCTTGAGTTCTAGGCAGTTGGTCTACGTCAATCAAATAGTGCGAGTCATAGGATGGGTGGAAATGAGATTTGGAAGAAGCATTGTTAAGAGTTTTGTGAAAACTAAATTTCACAGATTGAATGCGCTTATTGTTGGCTCGGCAATCTTGGTCAGCAACGCCGCTATCGCTAAGGATAGTACCGGAGTGAATTCTTTTGAATTAGCTGATTTGCTTGTTGCGCCAGGTGAGATGGTGCAAGGTGAAATCACCATCGATCCAATTGATGGTGATGGAGGTACTTTTATCCCAGTTACTGTGTTGCACGGTAGTCAAGAAGGGCCAGTTCTGTCACTCATCGCTGGAATTCATGGTTCAGAGTATTCGCCGATACTTGCTATGCAGCAACTGCCAGCATTGCTCGATCCAACCCAGATGTCGGGGACTTTGGTAGTTGTGCACATAGCCAATATGCCGGCGTTTACCGGTAGAACAGTCTATTTTGGACCGACTGATCTGAAAAATCTCAATCGCTCATTTCCTGGAGATTCCAGCGGGACAATAACGCAGCGGATTGCCTATGCACTAACAAATCATGTGATCAAACCAGCTGACTATTTAATCGACATTCACTCAGGCGATGCGAACGAAAGCCTGCGGCCTTCTTACAGCGCTTACTATGCTGAGGCTGGCGGAGCAGATGTTGTGCAGCAATCTAAGCGCATCGCAGTGGCCTTTGGTCTTGAAACCGTGGTGCAGTTTGCAGGATCTTACGATTCAGTCGATGACGCCATCTACACCAGTGCTCAAGCGGTGACGCTGGGGATACCGTCTATGGACGTCGAGTCCGGTGAATTGGGCATTATCGATGATGTGTACATCGATCCTATCACTGATGGCGCAATGAACGTCATGCGCGAATTGGGCATGATCGCGGGTGAAATAGAGTCTCTAGAAAACCCATTGTTCATTGCCGAAAGAGCCCGAATATACAGTGAGCATGAAGGTATTTGGTATGCAGATCCGTTGGTAAGAACTGGTGACTATGTTACTCAAGGAACAAGATTAGGTGTAATTACTGACTATTTTGGCAACGAGTTGGAAACTGTTACAGCGCCAGAATCAGGTGTGTTGTTAATCCTATTTGGTACACCCCCTGTGAATACAGGAGACCCAATAGTGGTGATTGGAAAGGTTGGCCAGCACTAAATTGTGCTGGCTTGCTCGGTTGTCTCAGTAGTCTCAGGTGTGTCGCTGGTCGGTGTGAAGTCGCCAGTAAAATTGGTAAGTGCGTCCTCAACGAAGAACACTGACAAGCGCTCTTGACCACGTATGCCGCCACCGGGCTGGAAGTTATAAACATAGTCCCAGCGGTCTTGATGGAAAGGGTCGCGCACTAGCGGTGTACCCATAACAAAAATCACCTGCCTTTTTGTCATGCCAGGGCGAAGCTGATCGACCATCTCCTGAGTAATGATGTTCCCCTGCGGAATAGATATTTTATACACCCCGGGAAAATCCATGTTGCCGAAATTGCCGCAAGCCACTAGCAGGGACATTAAGATAAGTAGAGCGCTGTTTTTAAATGCTTGTTTCATAATTCTGTCGTTGACTCACTCTCATTTGACCCTAGTAAATGTAAGGTCACTATTGCACCTTTGTGTCTTAAACCTTCGAAACAGAGGGCTTAATCTTTCATCGAACTTTCATCAAGCTCAGCCAGCAGGCATAATACCCTACTCCTAGAGGCAGTAAAACCACCCGCGGCACGGCCTCTAAGTGCAAGCCCCCCCATTGATCACAAGAGTGATCAAGAGTGATCAAGAATAACTGAGAGTGAGATATGGCTACAGAAAACCAGGAACTTCGCAAAGCAGGTCTCAAAGTCACTCTGCCCAGGGTTAAGATTCTGCAAATCATGGAAAGTTCCCAGACCAAGCATCTAAGTGCGGAAGACGTCTATAAGGCGCTTATCGAAGCCGACGAAGATGTGGGCCTGGCCACTGTTTATCGAGTGCTTACGCAGTTCGAA
>CALKDE010000364.1 GCA_938082955.1 uncultured Pseudomonadales bacterium | reverse complement strand
GGCTAAAGCGCTGCTTAAGTTTTTTTACTGGCAGCTAATTCCGAAAACCAATTCTCTAGAATAATCTGAGCTGCTATATCATCTATAGCAACTCTTTTTTTTGCTCTCCTGTTTTCTTCGAGTACCTGTTCAGCAGCTTCAACTGAAGATAGGCGTTCGTCCATTCCATAGCTTGGTTTGTGGAAGCGACCGTTCAGGCGGTTTGCAAACTTGATGGCCCGAACCATGAGTGCGCTCTCACTACCATCGAGGTTATAGGGGATGCCCACTACAAATAGGCTCGGCCGCCACTGCTGTATTAGCGCTTCTATTTGAGCCCAATCAGGAATGCCATCCCTCGCTTTGAGCACACAAACGCGTCGAGCAGTGCCGGTAAGGCTCTGACCAAATGCTACGCCAATGCGTTGCGTGCCGTAGTCAAATCCTAGGGCGGAAATTGGCTCTTCATTATTGGGGAAACTGTCGAGTATCACGAGTAAACCAGTTTAAGAGTGGCCAGCGGCCGGAGCGAGCTGCTGTAAATCAACGCCTAGAATAGAAGCTGCGCGCTGTGTCTTGTTTTTATAGTCGCTAGAGAAGATCAATGCGGGGTCAGCAGGTACAGTGAGCCAGGCATTTGTAATGATCTCGCGTTCAAGTTGGCCGGCCTCCCAGCCCGCGCAGCCCAGAGCGATAAGATAATTTTCGGGCCCGTTGCCGTTCGCTATGTCTTCGAGGATAGACTTCGACGTGCAGATACTGATCTCCTCGGTTATCGATATTGATGACTCCCAGCTCTTTCGGGCATCATGGATGATGAAGCCCTTGTCGCGCTCCACAGGGCCACCAGCTAGCACCGCCTCTTCCCTAAAGGGCCCGTCCTCTATGCTGCATTCGATCTCTAATTCGGCGAATATATCGGCAACACAGGCCTCCAATGGTTTGTTGATAACGATGCCTAGGGCGCCCTCATCGTTGTGCCTCCAAAGATAGGTAACGGTGTTGGCAAAATAAGAATCTTCCATCCGCGGCATCGCTATCAGGAACTGATTCTCTAGGTAACATGGGCTATTAGTTTCGTTCATTGCTTGGAATGATAGTGAGTGATAGTTCTATGAATCGAGACATTAGAGGGTGCCATGGAATTATTTAGAGGGTTCCTAGAAACTAGTTAGTGCATTTCCTTCGTGGAAGCGCCAGGTACGTATGATTTCCAGTATATCAGCTTCGGCACGCATTGCTTCCGGGAAAGGATCGAAGGGCGCAGCCATGTTGACGATATCCATTGCAGCTTGATCTAGGAGGTTATACCCCGAGGACTGCAATATTTGAATCTCTGAGACCTCACCATTTGGAAATAGCGAGACCAACATTCTGAGGCTTCCGTAGAGTTGTTGCTGTCTTGCTGCAAGCGGGTAATTGACATTGCCAACGGCTTCGATTCTTCTGCGCCAACTGTCCAAATAGAGTGCGTCATGGCTCTTTTTTGTCGAGGCGGAAGAGATAGTGTATCTCCTAGGTCGCTTCGCATAGGCCTGACGTTGTAGATCGAGCTGTGCTTGTAGGCTAGTAATAGCGAGACTTAAATCATCGGGCGTAGATTTTTCAGACAGAGGTTTCTGGTCTTTGGGCTCGATCTCATCAAGTTGTTGCTGCACCTGTTGCTCGCTGTGAATCGAAGAGATTATGGCAGCGTCTCTTACCTTTGTCTCGTGTACGATCTTTGGTGCCTGCGGAATCGGTACAATTTCCTGAATCACTTCATCGTTGAAGTCGGACTTAAAGGGCGTGCTGGGTGCTGCAGGGCTATCGAGTGTACCGCTGCCGACTTGATTTTCCTGTGCTAAAAAATCAGCATCCTGGGGAGCAAATTCGCTCCGGTACTGTGCCAGGGTAATCTCGAGAGCAGGCTCGCTATTTAGTTCTTCAAGGTAGGTAAAACCAACACCCAGAATTATAATTGCATGAACACAAGCCGAAAGAAACACAGTAAAGCCGAAGCGCTCTCGGAGAAGGTCCTCATCGCTTGTTACCATGTACTCGCCTCATTGGGGTCTTGCTGTGATCAGGCGGCGTTTAGTTTCGTCTGAATACAGTCCATAAGGTCGCCAGCTACGTCGAGATTAAAAGCCTTGTCGATCTCGCGTATGCAAGTTGGGCTGGTGACATTGATCTCGGTTAGATAGTCGCCTATCACATCAAGTCCTACGAAGATTAGGCCCTTTTCTCTGAGAACGGGACCGATCTGTTCGCAAATCCAACGATCTTTCTCGGTCAATTCCTGTGCCACGCCGCTGCCACCGGCGGCTAAATTTCCCCTGGTCTCCCCGGAAGCGGGAATTCTAGCCAGGGCATAGTCCACCGGTTCGCCATCGATCATTAGGATGCGCTTGTCACCGTTCACGATATCAGGAATGAACTTCTGCGCCATTATCTGTTGCCGGCCATTATCGGTTAGCGTCTCTATTACTACGCTTAGGTTGGGGTCATCTGCCTTTACTCGAAATATTGACGCGCCACCCATTCCATCCAATGGCTTATATATTACGTCTTCGTGCAGGGTGTGAAATGCCTTTAGCTTTTCTTGTGAAGAGGCAACGATCAATGGTGGGCAGCATTGGGGAAATTGAGTGGCAAATAACTTCTCGTTGCAGTCACGCAGGCTTTGCGGATCGTTTACGATTAACGTTCCCTCGTGTTGTGCCTGTTCTAACAGATAAGTGGAATAGATATAGTCCATGTCGAATGGGGGGTCTTTACGCATTAGCACGACATCCAGTTCTGATAATGCGATATCGGTCTTACTGCCAAGGCTGAACCAATCCTTCTCGTCATCTTTAACCGAAAGGGTTTGAATGGTCGCCCGGCATTGGCCCTGATCGAGATACATGTCGGACTGCAGCATATAGTGGATAACCCAACCACGCTTCTGCGCTGCCAATAACATGGCTAGAGTTGTGTCTTTCTTAACAGTGATGGATTCGATGGGATCCATCACTACACCAAGTTTTACACCCATTCGATCAATCCTGTAGTGAGTTGCAGCGAAGAGGGCGGGTAGATGATTCCAGTGGATTAAGGCCGCCGATAACAGGGCGAAATA
>CALKDE010000363.1 GCA_938082955.1 uncultured Pseudomonadales bacterium | reverse complement strand
GCCTCTGCCTGCTATAAAGAAGTCGCTGGAATTTTTCGTGCGCCGCATGGCCCACAGACCAGTGATGACACAAAAAACCATATAGATGATAACTGCGCCAATGATAATTTCCTGTCTATAGGCTTCCATGGAATTACTGCTCCGACTTTTTTGCGATATTTTCTAGTAATTTCTCGTACTTTTGCTCATCTTCCTCGGTGAAAATGAATTTCCGAAAGCCTACGGTGTACAAGATTATCAGCGGAATCGCCCCTAGCCAGGTGCCATATACCTGCCAGGCGGTAGCCACAGGAAAGCCCATGAAATAGCTGGTGAGGCCAGTTTCCAGGAAGGCTTGATGGCCAGAGTACATCTGCCACCAGACGAAGAAGCTGCATAACAACGTGCCACCCATATACGCCCAGAATTCTGTGCTGCGCCGCTCTTCGGCAACACCCAGCGCTGCCAGGCATATGATGAGTAGTAGCAGTAATGCCTGAAAGACGAAGGCCAGGCCACCAATGTGCTCTAGTCGCGCGGCACCGTCGCCGCCGGCCTGCATGCCGTTGAACTGTGGATGGGCTAAACCAGCCGCATTCGGCACCGTGTCAGCAAGACAAATTGCCACTAGAATGCCGGCCATCAATAGTACGGTTGCGAAAATCACGTAGATTAAATTACTGCGCATGAGAGCCTCTCTTTTCGTTGTGAGGCAGAGCATAAACAGCGAATAGACGTGAGTCTAGAGATTCCTGTGTGTATTGCGGACGCAGGGTGTTTACTAGGGTTAAGCCGTCTTGACAACGACCGCTCGAGAGTCCATGTTCACAGGCTAGCCAAATTTATAATTACTATAAAATAGGAGGGTTGCTGTGTAGGCAAACTTGAGGTAATCCTCAAGAAAATCAGAGACTGCTAGTAAGCGGGATAGGAACAAGGGTTTCTAAGAAGAGAATTCGAGCGTTAATTACGCGTGTTAATCAAGAGAGTTAATCGAGTAGTACTAAGAGGTGAATAATGAACAAGACTAATAAAATTGCACGAACAACAGGAGCACACCTACTGCTTACCGCCGGTGTTGCCAGTATCGCGCTGTCCCTGCTGTCGAGTGCCGCTGTAGCACAACCAGCGCGACCAGGTGCTATCCAGCCAGCAGCACATGCTGATCAGGAGCCAATCAACCACCTGCCGAATCCTTATGAGACACAGCGCAACTTCGGTACTTTACCTGATGGCCGTAGCTGGGGTTCAGTGAGTGCGGTCAATATTGATATCGACGGCATCCACGTTTGGGCTGGTGATCGCTGTGGTACAAACTCCTGTGCCACATCCGATGTTGATCCGATCGTTAAGTTGGATCCAGATGGCAATGTAGTTCAGAGCTTTGGTGGGGGGCAGATAATCTGGCCACATGGCATGGATGTCGATAGCCAAGGCAATGTCTGGGTAGTCGATGCGCGCGCTGCAAATGCTGCTGAATTGGAAGAGAACCCGTCTGCTGCGGGCAAGGGCCACACGGTCTTAAAGTTTAGCCCAACCGGTGAATTACTAATGACCTTAGGTACGCCTGGTGAAGCTGGTGATCCGCCGACTCACTTCGATGCGCCGAACGACGTTTTAGTTGCACCAAATGGCAATATCTACGTAGGCGACACGCACGGTGCGCAGTTTCAGAATGAAGCGGGTCCAACGGCGAAGAGTCGTATGTCGATCTTTGCGCCAGACGGTTCTTTTATAAAGAGCTTCGGCGAATTCGGCTTTGAGGATGGGCAGTTCCGTTCACCTCACTCTTTAGGTATGGATTCGCAGGGCAGGTTGTTTGTAGCTGACCGTGGTAACAGCCGCATCCAGATATTCACGCAAGATGGTGATCATCTGGATACGTGGTACCAGTTCAGCCGTATCAGTGGTCTGTTCATCGATCCAAACACTGACATGTTGTATGCCATCGACTCTGAGTCTGATGAAAACTACAACCCAGGTTGGCAGAAAGGTCTGCGTGTAGGTAGTGCCCGCACTGGCGAAGTGCTTTACTACATCAAGGCACATGACTCTGAGCGTGGCTCCGGCATGGGTGGCCTAGGTTCTATGGGTGAGGGCGTTACAGTTGACCGCAATGGCGTTGTCTACGCTGGCGAGGTTGGACCTATCAAAGGAATGACTAAGTTCATTCCACGCTTGATTCCGTAAGTTGAGTCGATAGGGCCGTAAGGGTTTTATGCAAAAACGGGTGCAAATGTAAATTTGCACCCGTTTTTTTATTGCCCAATAACGTGGTGTAAAATTCCTAAGAAGCAGCTTTGCTGCTCTACTTCCCAGTGACTACACGATTCCTGTGACGAGACTTCTTCTTTGCAGCAGCCTTCTTCTTCGGGTCGTCTTTAGCCTTCGCGTTAGACTTGCCTTTCGCTGCAGGTTTACGCTTTGGCTTCTTGTCTTTCTTAGGTGCCTTGCCTGGCCCCTTGCTAGTCTTTTCGAATGTTGGGCGTGCGGATCGAGATGATTTTCCATCCATTGTTAAGCGGGAGATTTTTAGTGTCTGCCCGGAGACCCATACATTCTTGAGTTCTTTGAAAATTTCGTCCGGCATGTCGTCGGGTAGGTCAACCGTGCTGTGATCATCGTGAATGTTGATGCGGCCGATATGTTGAGCGTCTAAGCCTGCTTCATTGGCGATAGCGCCGACGATGTTGCCGGGCATAACGTCATGGTTGTGGCCCACTTCCAAGCGAAATCGTTCCATGCCTTTTTCTGGAGGGCTGTCGGCTCTTGGCGGTCGTGAGCGTGACTCACTTCTGGGGCTTCTATCTTCTGTTGGCGGTCGTGAGCGTGACTCACCTCTGGAACTTCTCTCCCCAATGGGAGGCTTTGAACGTGATCGGCCTCGCGAATCAC
>CALKDE010000362.1 GCA_938082955.1 uncultured Pseudomonadales bacterium | reverse complement strand
GACACCGGCCTGCTGTCCACAACAAACACAAACGTTTGATTCTCAGAATCGACCCGCCGCTTTTCGATATGAAGAATTTCAGGCACCTTGGTTTCCTCATCTTCCTCGCCAAGCACGGCGATATCGATCAGGGCATTCATTCTAGCGCTAAAGACTAAAGTAATAGGCACTCATAGATCACCTATCAGGAATTAGAAAAATCAACTGTTAAAGTATGAGCCTGATCTGACCTGAACGATCAATCATTTATTTCCCCATTCCTGATAAGTTCGAATTTTTTTATGGACAGTTATGTTCAAAGGGAGTAAGTAATAGTCTTGGGATATAGTAATTAGTCCTATCTATAAATTGAGCATTCAATTTGTAGAATTCACTGAAGGTATAAATTAATAAAAAGAGGAATTAGCATGAATATAGATAAAATCGCCCCTATCGCAGCCATTGCAATAAGTCTTATAGCCTTATTTGTACCTTTTGAGTACTGGGGATTGTTATTAGTCGCTATTGGCTTAGTCCATGGTGTAATGAGCCCTGTAGATGATCGAGCAGCCCAAGCAATGATATACGGGGCCGCTATAGCAGTTCCACTTATGGGCGCTACCTTAGGAAATGCTATCCCCGTTGTTGGTGGGTATGGGGAAGATTTCTTGGTAGCATTTACAAGTGCTATTCACGGATATGCCGTAGCCACTTTGATTATGGATCTTCGTTCTAGAATTATGGGATAAGATGAAATTTAAGGGGAGAAAGCACGCTAACTTCTGCTAGCGTACTTCCTCTTCTTACTATACACCCTTCCCCACCCCAGATTCCTGACGGCTCTTGATTGTAATCAGGAAACAGGATCAGAGTAAATATCCAGTAGCTTATGGGCTTCCACGCCTTTCTTAGCTGGCAATACTCGACGCCAGCGAATGCTTTTCCCCCGCCTTAAGCCGGCTTCATACTCAGTGCCGAACGGTTGTTGAATGCCTTAATGATTTGTTCGTGTGTGTACCGCTTCTTCATATCGAGATCTCCATC
Source organism: uncultured Pseudomonadales bacterium (assembly GCA_938082955.1). GTDB lineage: Bacteria > Pseudomonadota > Gammaproteobacteria > Pseudomonadales > Pseudohongiellaceae > UBA9145. Next base: position 15,309 of record CALKDE010000362.1, on the reverse strand, counting down.
TTGTTAAATTAACTGAAAACCTCATCGTGGTCATGGTTCTAAAAATGGGGGATAGGTCAACTTGGCTAATCGCTCTCATTGGCTAACAGTGACGGCTCAATGACTCTAAGGACTCGCCGGGTAGTTGTCACCTGCATCGGACAAACATGTCAGTACCAATTCACTGCAACGGCGGATAAAAATCACCTCGCCGCACCTCAATGCCCGATTCTTCTAGCTCCTGCTCGAACAAATCCAGGCTTTCAGCAACCGAAATACCACCGGGCAAGGCCGTGCCTTCGTAAGCAGGATTCAGTGCGCGTCTAGCGTAGTCCTGATCGTAGTGATAAAGATAAACCACATCAGGTTCGAGAATTTTTGTACATTCAGCAGACGCAGCCGGAGTCATTCGGCCAAGCGGCACGTTCAAAGGCATGAATGCCACGTTTATGCCCTGCAACACTTTTACCTCATCCACACACTCCGTGACGCCGGCGAAATAAAAACGCGTACCACCGAGAGTTAACACATAACCATTGGCCTGCCCTTTGGGATGAGACGGTTCTCCGAGAATAATGTCATAGGCTGCCACTGCCTCAACTGTCATGCCGTTGACACGAATCATCTGGCCGTTAGCGATCACAATACCATCTGGCCATTTCGCCCTGCCGCTGTCTAGCATTACCAGTACAGTTTGTGGACCGGACAATTTCTCTATAGCCTCTACGTCCTGATGATGCCCTACATCATCTGTTATAAGAATTAAGTCAGCTTGTTTCGCGCCCGGCAGACCGACTCTGTTCCAAGGGTCAATCTGCACGACGGTATCGCCATACTCCAGCTGAACCGAAGAATGAATCAATGGCGTGATCGTAATAGGCCCGTTAGCACCAGGCACGACATTGGACTGAGCATGCACGGCGGCGATGCTGCAAAGCGAGCAATACAAGATTGCAGAGAATAGGTTTTTCACAATGCTTCCTCGATTCAATTAACTATTTTTAGGGTAAACGTAATACTCGCATCTCACCAGAGTAACCGCTGCCACTTATTGCAATGGCCAGATACTGCTCCCCTTCTATCTGGTAAGTCATAGGAGAACCTGTCTGCGGGGCCGGCAAGGTGACTGCTCCAACTTCAACGCCAGTTGCTTTGTCATAAGCACGCAGCATCGCCCTGCGTTCTCCGGTATCCGGATCTGTTGTTAGCTGTGCTTCCCCTGCGATCAGCAAGGTTTTCGTCACGAGCGTGCCTACCGACGCGTTCTGACCGGTGCGCGGGAGGTCGATGTCGACCAGAGCAGGATGATTAGCAATATTGTCGGGCGTCTGCCCGTGTGCAATCTGCCAAAGTATTGAGCCCTCATTCATATCGATAGCTGTAACTTTCCCATAGGGTGGTTTCAACAACGGCAGACCATCAACACGCAAGCCGATGGGGGGACGCCCGCGGGAAGAAACCGGCCGCTCCCCCGCCACGGCATTAAACTCTGTTCGCCCGCCACCTGCGGAAGATCCGGCGCCACCGGAGGTGCGCGGACCGGTGGCTGCATTGCCTTGAATGTAAGCCATATCGGATTGACCCGGATGGGGTGGCACCACGGCAAGACTAGCAACCGAACTATTAGAAGAAACGTAAAGTATGTTGGTCTGCGGATCGAATGAGCCTCCAGGCCAGTTAGTGCCTCCGCCAGTGGCAGGTGCCATCAAAACACCAAGAGGACCATCAATGTTGCTGACTACCGCTGGCGTAAACAACGGGCCCATCTTGTACCAGCTGGCAACCTCTTCTGCCGCACTATGCAGCTGCGGCGTGAAATCCAAAAGATCATCTGGTGTTACCCCCTGGCGATCATAAGCCGGTGGGCGGGTCGGCATAGGCTGGGTTGGTGAATACCATTCACCTGGCACATCGCCCGCCCCAACCGATCTTTCCACAATGGGCCAGATTGGCACGCCGGTTATTCTGTCGAACACATACAGAAATGCCTGCTTTGTTGGCTGCGCCACAGCTTTACGCAACTGACCATCAACGATGATATCAAGCAGAATAGGCGCACAGGGAATATCGTGATCCCAAATGCCGTGGTGGACAAATTGGTAATGCCATTTGCGTTCCCCCGTATAAAGATCAACGGCCAGAAGGGATTCGGCGAATAGATTATCGCCAGGTCGATTGGCACCAAAGTAGTCGCCGGTGGCTGCCTCAACTGGCAGATAGACTGTTTCGAGCTCCAGATCTACCGATATTTGCGCCCACACGCCGGTGTTTCCTGTATAGGAGGCGGAGCCATCCTGCCACGATTCATAACCATATTCGCCGGGCATTGGAACAGTATGGAATATCCATAGCCGCTCTCCGGTACGCACATCGAAACCTCTTACATAGCCTTTAACGTTCTCACGGCTACGGGGGTTACCACCGGTGCGGTGTGCTGCTCCTATTATTACTACATCCTTGGCGACTATCGGCGTCGAATGAAGCCCTATCTCCCCGGTCGCCAGATCAATCATCTGGTCGGCGTTCTGCTTCAGGTCGACTATGCCCTCGACTCCGAATGACTGCACCGGCCTGCCGGTCGATCCATCTAGCGCAATCATTTGGTAACCAGGTGTCACATATATAATTCTGGTGTCTTCGCCATCTTGCCACAATGCAAGACCACGCCCGGACAATTGTCGCGGTGCATTCGCCGCTCTTGCACCTTCATTGAGCGCGTATTTCCACAGCAATTCGCCGGTACGCGCATCGAGAGCAACTACGGCGCGGCGCGACCCGCCCGTGGTATACATCACTCCATTCACAACCAGTGGCGTGGCCTGAAAACGGTATTCCGGACTTGGCCCCAGGTTGTCGGTTTTGAAGCGCCAAGCGACTTCAAGATCTGAGAAATTCTCTGCGTTAATCTGCTCCAGTGGCGAATAGCGAGTATGCCCCAGATCTCCCCCGTAGGTAGGCCATTCCCCATCAGGCGCACCCTGCTGAGCAAGAGCAGCCGCAGAACACAGCCACAAGACTACAAAAAGAAAGGAGTGTTTAATCATCGGGTGGCACCTCAACGTATTGTTTTTATTTCGGCAGCATTGGGTGCAGTCTAGCAGGATTTTTGAGACCGACCCAAATGTTCGCAAAACAAGACATACTGCTGTTTTTACCGTAGTATCGGACAAAATTAGAACAACAAATTCTAGCAAGGGCCTGCGCCCGGACGATCGATTATGCCCCGATTCGTTACACCTCAGCTAACAATCGCACTTGTGCTTTCCCTGCTGCCTGCAAGCATCCATGGGCAACAAATCGAACTTTCTCAGCAATACTGGTCTGCCGAACTCATTCGTTCACATGGCCAGCCGGTGATTCCACTATTTGATGGCTGGTTCCAGAATGATGACGGCAGCAACACCATGTGCTTCGGTTATTTCAATTTAAATTCCGAACAGGCACTGGATATCCCTATAGGCGAAGCAAATTATCTAAGCGACACCCGCTTTCCCACTCAGCTTCCCACTCATTTCGATCCGCTGCCACCGCGCTATCGTCACATTTTTTGCGCCTTTAGCATCACCGTGCCGAAAGACTTTGGCCGCGAAGAAAAAATTGTGTGGCATCTATCCAGCGCAGGCGAAAACCTCAGCGTCCCCGGACACCTGAAGCCGGCTTATGTACTCGATGAACCTAGGTCCAAGGGGCGCGGCGATCTGGCCCCACTGATAAGGCTTGGGGCTAATGAAACTGGTGTACGCGGGCGTAAGGGCATCCATAATCGCGCTACCCTTAGCGCGACTGTGGGACAGCCACTTACCATCGAAGCCTGGATCGAGCATCCCGATCCGCAGATATGGACCGGATGGTCACATCATGCCGGACCCGGCGAGGTTGAGTTCGACACGCAAGAAGCCATGATTACCACGGATTCGGGCTACGCCAGCGTGAATGCGACGTTCTCCGAACCCGGTGAATACACTATCCGTCTACAAACCATCGACAGTGTTGCTGCTTTTGAATTTTATTGTTGTCACAGCAATGCCTACTACAACATCAGCGTGAGCAACTAACACGGAGCTAACTACCCATGAGCAAGATAGAGCAAAGCAGAACAGCCTGTATTCTGGCCGCCGTTTTCGTAGCATCCCTGATCGGAAACGCGCAAGCTCAGGACATTACCTATTCACGTGATATCGCTCCAATACTTCAAGAAAAGTGCGTAACCTGCCATAACCCCGAGGGCATTGGCCCGATGCCATTACAGAGCTATCAACAGGTGAACCCGTTTGCCGCCCTGATAAAAGACCGCACCAGCAAACGCATCATGCCACCTTGGCACATCGATACCACGACAGGCATACAGGAATTCAAGAACGACGCCTCCTTAAGTGATGAACAGATCGCGACAATCTCTTCTTGGGTGGACAGCGGCGCGCCGGAAGGAAACCCTGCGCATCTTCCCACTCCCATCGACATTCCTAGCGGCTCGGCTTGGCAACTAACCGAACAGCTTGGCCCGCCGGATTTGATAATCAAATCCACACCCTTCGATGTAATTGCCAACGGCCAAGATCAGTGGTGGACGCCCGACGTGCCCTTTGAAGGCATGGAGAAAGATCGCTGGTTGCGTGCCGCAGAATTCAAACCTTCTTACCCACTAGGTAAAAAGGTGGTGCATCACGGTCACGCCGTGCTGGTGCCAGAGGGCGAAACACGTCAGGTCGCACTTGCTCGCTATGGTGTTGGAAAGTCTTGGGAGGTCTATCCCGATGGCACAGGCATGAAGGTTCCCGCCAATGGCCATATAGCTTGGAATTTACATTATTTCCCTGTCGGTGCAGAAGGGGAAGATGACGTGGTTGAGGTAGGCTTGTGGTTCTACGATGAAGGTTTCACTCCCGAACTAGAAACCGCCGGCGAAGCCATGTTCAGAGTAGATGGGCTGAATGGCATGGCGAGAGGGCAGGATATTGTTATCCCTCCCCATGGCTATCAAGTATTACAGGGTACACACGTTCTCGATGCGCCGGCCGTCATCCACAGCTATAGGCCTCACCTGCATATGCGTGGCAAAGTGATGACCATGGAAGCCATCTTCCCGGATGGCCGCAAGGCAGTCCTCAGCCAGGTGAACAAGTACAATCACAACTGGCAGATTTCCTATCTCTATGCCGACGATGCCAAACCACTGCTTCCTAAAGGCACCGTCTTACAATTCACATCAGTGTTTGATAACACTGTCAATAACCCGCTAAATCCTGACCCAGAGCAGTGGGTAGTATTTGGCCGACGCGGTGTCGACGAGATGAGTCACGCCTGGGTGGGAATCACCTATATGAATGAAGAGCAGTTTGCCGAGGCCGTTACAGAACGCCGCGCTAGACAAGAAATTCTCACGGTGAGTAAATAAGGACCGTTTAATGAAACCCCGACTACCAAATTGCCGGGCAATTAAACCTGCTTTCTTCCTGACAGCGCTGGTTTGCTATAGTGGCGCTGTCGCGCAGCAATTAGAACAGGCTTCGTACACGGAATCTCAAGCTCAAGCTGGAGCGATACTTTACCAACAAAACTGTTCCACATGTCACCTTGCAGATCTCCAAGGGGCATTCGAGGCACCCGCTCTCAATGACGGTAATTTTCGGACTAACTGGAGCAATCGAAACGTAACCGAGCTTCAAGACTTACTGGATCGAACCATGCCACCACAGGCGCCCGGCTCATTGAGTGAGGAACAATACAGTGCTCTTGTCGCCTTTCTTCTAGCCGAGAATGCAGTGCCAGGCAGTGACAGAACTCTTAGCCTCACCAGCCCCGGGGTAGCCTTTTTAAATAGCGAGTCTGCGAGTGGCGCGGCGATCGTGCAGCGCATCCCCCGACCAGGACAGGCGGGAACGATACCTTCCCCTGACTCTCTCAATGCAGTGCCTGAGATCGCTACAGTATATCGGTCCGAACGCGCCATTACCCGTTCCTGGCGGCCTGTTAATGGTTTCGTTAATGTTAGTGATGCCGAACTGGCAGATCCAGCCGCCGAAGACTGGACTTATTGGCGTCGAAGTCCCAACAGTCATGGCTATAGTCCGCTAGATCAGATTAACAAGGATAATGTGGGCAACCTGACCCTTGCCTGGGTATGGGGCATGGCGCCCGGGCGCAGTCAACCTGGACCATTGATTAGAAACGGCATCGTCTACATCCCCAATTTTGGCAATGTTGTTCAGGCTCTGGACGGACGCGATGGCACGTTACTGTGGGAGTATCAAAGAACCTTCCCCCAAGGCGGGCGCAGCGGCGGTTTGCTTCGCACTCTGGCTATGTGGCAGGACCTAATCTATGTTGCCACAACCGATGCCCACCTAGTGGCACTAGATGCTCGCACCGGCGCCGTGCGCTGGGATATCGAGGTAGCTGACGAGGCACTGGGCTACTCCAACACCACAGGACCTATTGTAGCCGATGGCATTGTAATTAACGGCATCTCTGGTTGCGGCCGCTTCTACAAAGAGAGTTGTTTTATTACCGGGCACGATGCCGGTACAGGCGAGGAATTATGGCGAACCTTTACGGTAGCACAGCCCGGCCAGCCTGGAGATGATAGCTGGGCAGGTTTACCACTGGAACTTCGCGGCGGTGTCGATGTATGGATGACTGGTAGTTGGGACCCCGAATTGGGGCTAGTGTTTTTTGGCACCGCACAAGCCAAGCCTTGGATGGCGGCCAGTCGCGGCCTCTCTACCGACGATGCTGCTTTATATTCCAACAGCACGCTGGCTATCGACCCACAAGACGGCCGTATAGTCTGGTACCGCCAACACGTGCCGGGCGAGTCTCTCGACATGGATGAAGCATTCGAACAAGTATTGATAGACATCTTTGATGAACCCTATCTGATGACTATTGGAAAGAGCGGCATACTCTGGAAATTGGATCGCCGCACTGGAGAATTTCGCGGCTTGCGCGAAACCGTTTATCAAAATGTTTTCCCGGAAATAAATCTTGAAACCGGGCAGGTCAGATACAGAGACGACATTCGTGATATGCAAATTGGTGAATGGTTGTCCGTCTGCCCGTCAACAGCCGGCGGCCACAACTGGCAGTCGAGCGCCTACCATCCTCCTTCCCGCCAGCTAGTAATACCACTGAGCCAATCCTGTATGGAAATGTCGCCACGGGAGACAACGCTCGAGATCGGCTCAGGTGGTAATCAGGGCGATCGCATGTGGATGGAGATGCCGGGAACAAATGGCCAGTTTGGTAAGCTCGCGGCCTATGATGTGGTATCCATGGAAGAGAGCTGGAGTGTTGAACAACGCGCGCCCTACCTCACTGCCGGGCTCGCAACTGGCGGTGATTTACTGTTCATCGGAGACTACGACCGCTATGTGCATGCCTATGATATTAACAGTGGCGAAGAGTTATGGCGCACTCGACTCGCTACATCGGCCCAGGGGTTTCCGGCGACTTACGCGATTGATGGCGAGCAGTACATAGCCATTCCAGCTGGGCGTGACGGTGGCAGCCCGTGGCGCATAGGGAGCTTTTTGGCTCCAGAAATGGTCAGTCCCAACGGACATAATGCGCTTTATGTCTTTAAGTTGCCCTAAGAATCGCAGGGACAATCAATGGGGGCAGCAATCAAAGGGGTCAGAGTGCTTTGATTTAACAATTTAAGCTGCCTAGGACTTCACTAAACAATACCAATTTGATTGTTACCCCGCCTTGAACCCCTTGGTACCCATAACTAAGCGTTTGGATCGAAGCGCCACCACAAAATTCTATTTGTTAAAGATAAATTTTATTACTATTCCTAGCTTGCACGAGCTCTCAAAGCCATAGACCACTAGATATTTACTCTGACCCCATTCTCTTATTTATCGATTATTACGATTGGAAATCTCCGTATTAAGAGTTCTCACGTGCTCTGCGATCGCATTGATCTGGTTGGCAGAAAACGTATCTGAGAAAGATGGCATATTGTTCTGCCCTGAGCTGATGATACCTGCCACGTAGCCCGTGCCAAATGCCGCCAAACCCTCAAGCGGCATCCCATTATGGCCTCCCTCGCCGCGACGGCCATGACAAAATACGCAGGCATCCTGGAATAATGCCCGCCCCTGAGAGTTTGCTAGCGGGGGAGTAACTTGCTCCAAAACGATAGAGGTTTCTTGACCTTCATCTAGCAGCGTAAACAACCACATGCTATCTCCCCGATTGGAACCGGCCAAAAGATTGCCCGCGGAAAACACGGCTACATACTGCTTGCCGTCTTGTTCAAAAACGATAGGTGGGGCGTTGACCCCAGAGTCGGTCATATATTCCCACAGCTTGCTGCCGTCGCGGGCATCCAGTGCGGTAAAGCGACCATCATTTCTACCGGCAAACAAAAGGTCGCCCGCTGTGCTGACCAGGCCACTATAACAACGGCCAGGCCAGCGTGTTGACCACAGCCGTTGGTTGGTTCGCAGATCCATCGCTGCAACAACCCCGGTGACAGCTATTGGCGCAAAACTCATGCTGCCACCCGTGTAACGCTCGCCATTTTCGACCTGCTCGACACCTTCTCGAGTAGAATAGGCAGCTTGCCTTTCGCCGGCGCAGACGTACATTACTCCTTTAACTGGGTCCACTGTGCTGGGAGGCCAGTTTGCCTCGCTGCGGCGAAGCAGCACCGGGTCTTCCCAAAATGGGGTGAAGATCGCGCCGTTGTTGACCAACCGAAAACCTTCCGGCGGGATATCCAGAGTCTGGCTGACGAAGGAATCACCCGCGGGGTAAGGCTGGGTAGCAGCCGTGGCCTGACGCGGTTCCTGAGGAACCGGTCGCTCATCGATTCCCACTAAAGGCTCGCCGCTGATCCGGTCGAGAATGTATACCCATCCGGTCTTGCCGGCCTGGGCCAGCCCCTTGCGCAGCACTGAGTTATAATCCAGATCAAACAGGACCACCGGGTTAGGTGCGTCGAAATCCCAGATGTCGTGGTGCACTTGTTGAAAGTGCCAGCGATACTCGCCAGTGTAGACATCCAGTGCCACGATGGACGCGGTAAACAGGTTGTCTCCGGTTCTCAACGCACCATTGTAATCCGGCCCCGGGTTGCCGGTTGAAAAGTAGATCATGCCAAGCTCGGGATCGACCGCCGGCGTATGCCAAACTGTGCCGCCGCCGGTTTGCCAGGCATCGTTGTCAGCGGGCCAGCTGTCATGACCAAATTCACCTGGGCCTGGCACCGTATAGAAAGTCCATAGCAAGCTGCCGTCGGCCGCACTGTATGCCTTGACCCGCCCCCGGGCCGCAAATTCAGCTCCAGCAAAACCGCTAATCACCATTCCGTTGAAGTACAGTGGCGCACTGGTGATTGTATAACCTTCTTCCCAGGCCTCTGCTTGGATAGACCAGACCTCTTCCCCGCTGTCCTTGTCCAAAGCCTTTAGCACACCGTCCAGCTGACCGACGAAAATCTTGTCCTCACCAAATCCCACTCCACGGCTAGTCCAGCCACAGCATATGGTTGAAATCTCGCCATTGAGGTCTGCCTTGTTACTCCACAAGATTTCACCGGTCTCAATGCTCACAGCAAAGACATCGTCTGCACCAGTTATAATGTAGATGACACCTTCATGGATTATGGGCTGTGCCTCACCGGAATACTTAGCCCCTACACCGGAGCCTTCAAGGTGCGTGCGCCACACCGGGCCCAGCTGGTTGACATTGTCAGTGTTAATTTGAGTCAAGGGAGAGAAATTCCGGTTGTACAAATCTCCACCATTGGTAAGCCAGTCATTGGTTGGCAATTCCAGCAGGGTGTCTGCATCAGGTCGGACTTGGGAAAATTCCGCCGCTTGCGAAAAAGAAAGGCAAAAAGATACCAGCAGCAACAGAAGCATCGGTTGTAATTTTTTCATTTTATAACTCATCACATGTCTTTGAGCGTGAATAATTAGGGCCAACAATACCAGTGGAAATACAGTACTGTATTTTTACTCTGACCCCAATCTTTAATTCTGAGCTTGACTCGTCCAGCATGTTCCTTAAGTGGACAAAAGCAATGATCGGCGATACTGTTTATGTTTCCTCTACCTGCATAAGTGACCAAGATGTCTATAACTGTGTCTCCAATCTTCGGCGCGTGCATCTTCGCTGCACTGAGCGTGGTCCTCCCCTTCACAGCGCATGCACAGATTGCGAGTGATCCCTCGCCTTTCGCGACCGACAGCACGAATGCAGTGATCCCCGGAGAGCTCTTCACCGAGCCGCCGACACTGATCAACCTCGGCTTCGAATGGCTGATCCAAGGGGACGAAAATCACAATGCCAGCGTTGCGGTGTGGTACCGCGAGCAGGGCAGTAGCCAGTGGTTGGATGGCTTGCCGCTGCTGCGGCTAAACGGTGAGCGCATCTACAGCGAGTCACGTGTCGATGTCATCGTGCCGAATATGTTTGCGGGCAGTGTGCTCGATCTCAAACCCGACACCGACTATGAAGCGCGCTTCGAGATCTCCGACCCCGACGGTGTGGCCGGTGACCCAACGCGTCTGGCGCTGGTGCGCACGCGCGCGGAGCCCGAGCCCTACGCGGGTGGCCGTGTGTTTCACGTCTATACGCACGGTTACTCCGGGAAGAAGCTCGAGCCCTCCTTCGAGGGCCTGATGTGCGCCTATAACGAATGGTGCGCTGGAACCGACTGGGCAACATCTGGCCGCCCCCGAGTGCGTCCTGGCGACACGATCGTCGTCCACGCCGGCATCTATCAATACAACCGCTACGAATACACCAACAATGCCAGCGTCAACCGCTCGACGCCGCTCGACGGTACCTATTACCTGACGGCTGACGGCACAGCGGATCGACCGATTGCGATTGTCGCGGCCGGCGACGGCGACGTTGTGTTCGACGGCAACGGCAACTACGCACTGTTTGATGTTCGCGCAGCCGATTACACCTATTTCGAAGGCATCACGTTCCGTAACACCGAGATAGCTGTGCTGGCAGGGACGCAGTTTCTTGCGGGATCCAAGGGCCTCACCGTCAAGCGCAGTCGTTTCGAGAACGTAGGCGCCGGCGTCTTCACGAACTATTCGGGGTCGAACAATTTTTATATTGCCGACAGCGTCTTCATTGGGCGCAATGATCCCGATCATTTGATCGGCTGGGCAGGTCAGATATGGGAGCAGTTCGACGGAGTGGAAGGGCAGGTATTTCCTCCAGTCATGGCCTCCTATGTCGCCATCAAACTTTACGGCCCCGGTCATGTCGTCGCGCATAACTACATTGCCGACTTCCACGACGGAATCAACGTCGAGACCTACGGCAATCCGGATGGATCAGTCGCGTCGGGCCCCGGCATTCCGGATGGACCGAAGTATCCACCACGTGAATACTGGGATCGCCGTCCCGTGGCGATTGATTTCTACGGCAACTACATCACTAATAGCCACGACAACCCAATCGAAGCCGATGGCAGTATGCACAACATCCGCGTGCTCCGAAACATGTTCATCAATCACCCGTCGCACGCATTTTGCAATCAGCCTGCTCTGGGTGGGCCTGTTTACTGGATTCGCAACATAGCCTACCACCTGCCAGCAGGGTCGACGCGCCTGACGGCGGGTGCTGCCGGTACAATTTTTTACAACAACACGATTTTGTCCGAGACTAACATCGCCGGTGCATCAAACGTCCACTGGCGCAACAACCTATTTTTAGGGGAACACTCCGCCGCTGAAATTTTCAGTGTTAACACCTTCACGAGCTATTCCTCATCTGACTACAACGGCTTCCGGCCGAATCCTAGCGCCGAAATTTCGTTTCGCTGGAGCGCACCGATCGCCGGAACAATGGCGGATTTTACAAGCCCCGGCCATGATGCGGTGCTAGCGACTCGCGAATTCGCAACACTCGCTGACTATTCAGCCGCAACGCGCCAGGACCTAAACAGCGTGTTGGTCGACTACGATATTTTTGTCAACGTGCCTGCCCTCGACGCGCGAGATAGCACCTCAGTACAGGCTCTCTACGACGCTGCTGATCTCGACTTCCGATTACGCGGCGGCTCGGCCGCAATAGACCGCGGAACGCTTCTGCCTGGGGTGACCGATGACTTCAACGGGCAGGCGCCAGACCTTGGCGCGCTTGAGTTTGGGGCGCCCTTGCCCATCTACGGTCCACGACCATAACTGAGACCGAACAGCACTGTTTCAATCCTGAAAAACAAGGGCAGCACTAAGAATTTTTCTAAGAATTCTATGCCGAGGTTAAGTTTTAGTTGTTAGTGTTCCTAATAACCTATTTTACATAGTGAACAGAATAAATACGGTCCAGGTTAGCTTAGTTTAGGGCCAGTGAAAAACCAGAACTCTTTGAAATAGTATTTCCTTTGGCTCCTGCTATAGTGGAACTGTAAAAAACTTTGATTGCTACGAGTTTGTAAAACGGTAGGGCAATCCTCAAGCAGAGCCAAAAAGCAATTGGTTAAGGCCTTAGATTCTGCTACACAAACTGCTGCTCTGTAACTGTTAGAGTACGAAAGACTGGGGCAAATGGTACTAATTCGTAGTACAACTCGAACTCTTGTTATCGCAATTGCGGTGATCACAGCCGCCATTTTATTAGTAACCACCGCAGCACTTCCACAAACTACTTCAACCATCACACCCAAACCTCGGCAAAGCGAGTTTTGGTTAAATCGATTCGATGAAATTAATCGCCGCATTGAACAGGGCAATATCGACCTGCTGTTCGTCGGTGACTCCATTACTCATTTCTGGGAAGGCACAATCTATCCTACGAATTCAGAACCACATGGTACGGCGGGCCAGGCAGTATGGGATGAATATTATAGCCAACGAAATGCCGTTAATATTGGCATAGGCGGAGACAAAATCGAACACATTTTATGGCGCCTCGACCATGGCAATATCGATGGAATATCGCCAAAGTTAATCGTTTTATTGGCAGGTACCAATAATGCTAAAGACAATACCGCAGCAGAAATAGCGGATGGAATTGTCGCCATTATAGATAAATTGCAACTGAAGTTACCTGATTCGAAGATATTGCTACTAAGTATATTCCCGCGCGGAGAATACCCTAACGACCTTCGAACAATCCTCGCAAATGCAAGCCAGACAGCGGCGGCTAGAATTGCCGACAAAGACAATGTTTACTATATGGATATAGCAGCCAACTTCTTAAGCAATGACGGAATCTTGAGCCCAGATATAATGCCCGACGCTCGGCACCCAAATGAACAGGGTTATAGAATCTGGGCAGAATCTATAGAACCTATTGTCAGTGAATTATTTTAGATTCAATGCGTTTTATCTTTCTCACTTTACTTGCCAGCAAACATTGGCTGCTCAGGTAAAGCAGCTTATTGCTAGGCTCCCATGATCTCTATAGCAGTACATATTGAACTGAAGGCTGTAAGAGTATCTTTCTTGATCTTGCTTTGTGATTTCTGCTCTGCGCGATAGAAGTGTATGCATGATTCGGTTATTACTACTTTGGCTACAATTAGAGATTTTAGACTTGCCAGAGAAAACCTGTACGTGGCAGACGTTAGCGACTCGAAAGGAAAGACAGTAAAAGCCCACATGTAGGATACAAAGAAAAATATAGGCACCCAAGACACGGCACTTTCGTAAGCTGGTGAGCTGGCGAGCTGGTGAGCTGGTGAGCTGGTGAGCTGGTGAGCTGCCGCATATTAGAACCGAGGCTAATTTTTTAATATTTGGGAATAATAGTTGCACTTTTTATTTGGAGATGGAAATTACACTACTATTTGGGAATGATAGTTACATTTTCTTGCTTGGGGGCGCGATTTACACTCTTCACATCAGGGGTGGGTGCTTTAAATTGTAAGTACCAGATTGTTACAATAACTCTTGACGGCTACAGCTGTCAGTCTTACGATGCATTTGTAATTAGTCAGTAGTCAAGTGGCATTCCCACAATGTTTTGATGCTAGGTAGTAGGCGTTTACAACACAAGTGTATACGTCCTCCCTCCGTGACTTGTTATGCAATTACTGCTTCCTTAATTAGAAGCTGTAAAATTCAAAGAATATTACGATTTAGTGTTTAAGGAGAGAATAATGAACAAATACCGACAACTCGGGCATCCTGGGTTTAAAAGAAAATTATTGTGCGCAGCAATCTCAATGTCGTTGCTACCCATAGCCGGGACAGCGTTGGCACAAGATGATGCAGAAGTGGAAGAAGTTATAGTAACCGGCTCGTTCATTCGCCGCACCGAGGGCTTTCGATCCGCATCCCCATTGACGCAGTTATCAATCGAAGACATCGCTGCCCAAGGTACGCCCAACATGGGGGATGTTATCCACAACCTGAGTTTTAACCAGGGCTCGTCGATTTCGTCCAATATCACACCGGGTTCCGGTGGTTCTGAAACCGCGATAAATATCCGTGGTCTCGGTGCCAGTGCTACACTTAATTTAGTAGATGGTAAGCGCGTTATCGATGGCAACGTAAATGCGATGCTCCCTCAGATAGCCATTCAACGTCTCGACATTGTTGTGGACGGCGCTGCTGCACTTTACGGCTCACAAGCGGTGGCTGGTGTTGTTAACTTCGTGCCTATCAAGTCCTATGACGGATTCAAGGTTGAAGTTTTTAACATGCAAACTGACGCAAGCGACACTTATCAGGAACAGATGTACAGTTTCTTATGGGGTACTCAGGTCGGACCAATTGACATAGTAACTTCCGGTCAATGGCGGGATAATTCTAACCTGCTGTGGAGCGATCGAGCGGACTCGTACAACGCTGGTTTCAACTACTCTTCTTCGGGTAACCCTGGACAGTACTCTGTGCCACAGCGTGATGCGAGTGGCATGCTCACCGGAGCCAACAGCCGTCAGGGCGACCTAGGTTGCGGCGTCATGGCAGATCAAGTAGACCAAACAGCTTCTGGTGCTGGAGTTCGAGCCAACCCTAACGGTAGTTTGGGCTCGAATAACACCTGTTACATGGACTTTGGTCAATGGTGGGAATTGCAACCTAAGAATCAGCAGGCCGTGTTCTATGCCAATGCCAATTATGAAGTCAACGACGACCTGACCTTCAATGCGCAGCTCAACTGGAACAGCCTGACCTATCAAGGTCAGGAATCTGCTGCTAACCCCGGTGGACGCGTAGACGAATTGCCTATGCTTCGTGGTGAACTGCCAGGAAACCCATTCCGCGCAATGGATGCCAATGGTAATCCATTGTTTGCAGCCGATATGAACGGGGATACCCTGCCGGACAGAAATGCCGCCGGAGTGGTGCAACTGGACCCTAATGGCATCCCATTTAACGAAGACGTTAACTTTAGTGGCTGGCG
>CALKDE010000361.1 GCA_938082955.1 uncultured Pseudomonadales bacterium | reverse complement strand
ATCAGCACTGGTTAGATCTGATGGCTGTTGATCAGGGCTTTGCCGATAGATCAGCAGAGATTGGCAGAACCGGTGCGTTTCTCGAATTTTTAGGGCAAGGGTCGACAGTCTTCCGAGAGGGCCCAGTGGACGCCCTCGACTTGTACGGTTCTGAGATCTTCCAAAACAGCGCGAATGAGATTAGCTGGGAGGCACACTATGTGGATGTTTCCCGTGCTGGGGACTTGGGCTTGACGGCAGGGCCGTTGAATTTTCTAGCTGATGAATTAACTGGTCAATTCGGACACCTTATTTCAATTTGGAAAAAGCAGGAAGGTCGCTGGGTATTGATGGCAGATATCGTGGCTCGCATTCCTGGGTTTTTGAGTTTGGAAGTGGAGCCAAATTTCGATGACACCAGGCCTGTGCTGGAAGAAACTGCTCATCCGGTCATGGCGACTGCAGAAAGTAATAATATGCAGTTGCTTATCGATCGCGACAACTTATTCGGGCAATCGATAAATTTCCGCGGCGGGCAACGTGCGCTGCTAAGATACGGCTTGGAAAACACACGGGTCTACTTACCAGGCATGGCTCCAGCGGTAGGTGCTGATGCAGCAAGTTCGATCTATGGCGCGTTCCTAGACAACCAATTATCAACTACGAATCAAATTAGCCTTACCTACATGGGCGGCTTTCTTTCTGCATCCAAGGAAGTGGGTTATACCTATGGCACGATGGAAACGCTAGAAGATGATTCCAAACAGAGCTTTCGAACCAGCTATATGCGGTTGTGGCGTTTCACTGCAAGTAATGAGTGGAAGATTGCAGTCGAAGTGCTAAGCCCCTATTAGTTCGTGCCCCTTAGTTATTCACTTCAACCGTGCGCTCGCCGAAGCGTTGCGTGATTCCCAAATGGTTTCTTGTCTGTATTTCTAATTGATGAGAACCGTTGTCCAATTGATTGCTGTCGAACCTGTAGTTATAGCCGATGTTAGGGCTGTTGGGGTCGCTCATTACCTGCATAACCTCGACAACATCGGGGCGGTTTCCTCCATAATCGACTAGGCCAAGGGATTCTCTATCGATGAGTAGCGTGATGTTGTCGATACCAATATCTTCGTTGAACGCCCAGCCATTCACATCTATTACCCCGCTAAGTTCGGCGCCTCGTCTGGGAGTATCAATCCAGGCGATGGAGGGGAATGGGCAGGCCGATGTCTGAATTTGTTCGAGGCCTTCAATGCTGTACAGTGCAGTTCCTCGATAAAAACTAAATCGTTTGTCACCATTGAATAGATTCAATTCCCCGAGATGAGTTAAGCGCTCAGTTCTGGCGCAAAGCCCGGAGAGCATGTCGTGCTTTGCCGCTGTGTCCAAGGTGCTGTCCTCGGCTATAAATAGATACTCGCTCGCGGCTACGCGCTCTAAGCCGAGTCTGTCTTTATGCCAGAGTTGATACTGAGTTAAACGACCATCACGGACTGCTTTTTGCTCATCAAGTGTAAATCCCTGGCGCGTTAGCCCGGCAAATTCGACCTGGGCGAGCGTGTAATAGTTATCGGTTACCAGCAGCGGTGATTCTACAAATTCGCGGTTTAATAATTCATCTACATGACTGTTAAATTGTGTCCATCCGGCCATTTTATTCGACAGTACGCCGGCTCCAATAAGGGGTTGCAGTTGCAATTGAAAAGCCTGGGAACCGACGCCGAACAGAGCCGTGAGGGTGCCAAGAAAGCCGATAACTGGAATGGCAATGACGAGCCGGTGGGCGGTTTGTGCAGTAAAATATGTGCCGAGTAAATTCGCGGCGCTTCGCAGAGCATAGGGTAGGTAAATGAGCAGAGGGAAGTACCCGGAAAGAGGCCAGTGAATAGACGTGCTGGTAGCATCTGTCCAGGGAGCGAGCAGGAGATAGACCAGTACATTGGCCAGCGAAAAGCTGAGTAGCAGTGCAGCACTGCGATCACCGAGACTAGCCTTGTGGTACATCAGGTAAATCGTGTACGCAAATACTATATATAGCGGGGGTGTTACCAGCCCTGCTTGCTTGAATAGGTGCAGCAGACCGGACGCCTGGAATTCCCATGGGTGTCTATCTACGAGGTAGAAACCGGCGCTGCTGAGCTGGTTGCTTAGATTGAACCAAAGGATTGGTATTAATCCAATGCTTGCAACGAGGATGCTTAACCAGAGGCGCGGATTTTTCCATTGCTTGTGTTCCGCTCTAAAGCACGTTAGGAAAAGTAGTGCGGCGGCGGGGTAGAGGAAGAAACGGTAGTGCGTGCACAGACCGAGTGCTACAAATGAACCGGTAAGTGCCCAGTACAATAATTGATTGGTACGCAGTGCTCGCTCGAAGCTGCCAATTGCTAAGAGGCCAAAGAAAATTAGCGGAACGTCGGGCACTGCTAAAAGGCCAAGGAAGCCTGCAAGCGGCAGGCACAAGCTTAACGCGGCGGACTCTAAGGCATGCTTCGGATTTGTGATTGGCTTGGAAATCCAATAGACGAGCAGCGGCAAGGCGCTCCCCATCAAGATGAATAGGCTTCGTGCTGCGAGAGTGTTGTATGAATCGACAGCTGAACCTAATCCGATCAGCAGCGCAGTCATGAAGGGTAGGTCGCTGTACGCGATGGCTGGATTTTTTGAAGCTTGCCAGTAGAAGGCTTCGTCGCTGTAAAAGTCGAGGGTAGTTGCTAGAAAAATTTTGCTCAGCAGAAGAAGAGTAATCCCGCCCACGAGAAACCTCGAGACAGGGAGTCGGGCACCCTGTTGCACTGAGTCCTGCAAGTTCTTTCTCCTGCTATATTTGAACAGCCCGAATGAGGTTTTTCGGCACCATCTTACTTGAGAGTCTCTTCAAATTAAGGATAAAGACAGCCAAGATGGTAAGCATGCTCACTATCCATATTGAGGAGAATAGGGGGTTTACGGAGAAAGTGCCAATCTGATAAATAACCGTAGCGGTGATGTAGGCAAGCCCAGTGCTCCAGCCGAACACCAGTAGCATCCAGTGCCAGCCCGCTTCTTTAGTAATCGCGCCTAGTACGGCTACACACGGGGCGTAGAGTAAGATAAAAACTAGGTAGCAGAATGCGGCAAAGGGTCCGGGAAAGAGGGCGGCCATATTGGTGAGGGTGGAGGATTCAATTTTCTGTTCGTCGGCAACAGCATTTAGGTCGCTAACATCGCCAATCGATATGCCCAGGGGGTCGGTCAGGGTAGAGCTCAGCGCTAATAACTCTGTGCCAATAGAGGCGATGGCCTCGCCTGCGGCAGCGATGAGGTCGGGCGGTGAGCCATCATAAGCATCCGCGCTTGATTCGCTATAGAGTGCGTCGAGGGTACCAACGATCGCCTCTTTGGCAAACATGCCAGTAAATAGCCCTACTGTTGCAGGCCAATTGTCTTCTTCGATACCTAGCGGTGCGAATGCCGGAGTAATCGACTTGCCTATTACGCTAAGAACAGAGTCTTCCGAATCTTCATTGCCAAAACTAAGGTCGGTGCTTATGGAATTCAGGAAACTCAACGCAATCACCACGACAACGATGGTCTTTCCGGCGCGAAGGATGAAAGACTTCAACCTAAACCAGGTCGTGAGCAAAATATTGCGTGCGATTGGAATATGATACGCCGGCATTTCTTGGAACGAAGGCGTTATCTCATTGGCAAAGAGTTGTTTGCGGAATATCCAGCCGGTAAATATCGCGAGCGCTATGCCCAGCAGATAGAGGCCGAATACGATGTTCTGCCCATTCTCTTGAAAGAATGCAGCGGCGAAGAGCGCGTAGACTGTCAGTCGCGCACCGCAACTCATAAATGGGGCCATAGCGATAGTCATCAGCCGGTCGCTGTCTCTTCCCAGACTTCGTGCGGCCATTACTGCAGGCACGTTGCAGCCGAAGCCGACGATTAATGGCACGAAGGCGTTGCCGGGCAAGCCAATGCCGCTCATCGCTCTATCAATTACGAAGGCCGCACGAGACATATAACCGGAGCCTTCCAACACGGAGAGACAGAGATAGAGAAAGCCAATGACTGGTATAAAGGTTGCGACCAGCGTTATACCGCCGCCGACTCCCTGAGCAAGTAAAGTGACTACCACCTCGTGTGCGGAGACTTCCCGTAGCAGCCAAGTCGTTCCATCTACCAGTACTGCGTCGAATAATATATCGAAGAAATCGATGAAGACGGCACCAAGATTTACAGCGATAGTGAAGATCATGTAAATCATTAGCAGGAAGAAAGGAATGCCTAGCCATTTATTTATTACCACCGCGTCGATACGTTCTGACAGGCTATGGTGAGTGGGCGAGACTTCGACAACCCCATTGATGAGTTGGCGTGACTGATGGTAGCGCTGAAGTAGCTTTTCTTCGGTGGAAGTACTCGCAGAGGGTTGTTGCGATTCGTTTTTGCTGACTGTTTCTGAAGCGCTATTGATCTTTCGGGCCAGTTTATTGTGCAGCTCAGCGACGCCTCTTTTCTGTGAGGCAATCATTTCAATCACTGGCAATTGCAGTTTGTCGGCCAGCATATTTGTGCTAACGGTGATGCCTTGTTGCTGTGCCACATCGAGCATATTCATAACAAGTAGCATTGGGACGTCGCGGTCCATCAGCTGCTGTGTCAATACCAGGCTTCTTTCGAGATTGGTCGCATCAACGATGTTGATAATCAGGTCTATAGCACCTTGTTCCAAATAGTCTTGGGCGATCTTTTCATCTATGCCGCTGTAGTCTTGTTCTAGTGAATAGATGCCGGGTAGGTCGACCAGTTCGATCGATTCGTTTTCGAGTTTGAAATAACCAAATTTTTTCTCGACAGTTACGCCAGGCCAGTTGCCAACCTTTTGGTTAGCGCCGGTTAGCACGTTGAAGAGGGTTGTCTTCCCACAATTAGGATTGCCGATAAGTGCGATTTTCTGCATGTGCTATTGAATATCCACGCTAATGATTGCTGCTTCGGATTTACGAATGCTGATAAAGCTCCCGCCAATCTTTACTTGCATGGGGTCACCGAGAGGGGCGAAGCGTAGTAATTTCAGTACCGAGCCAGGAATGATACCCAAGGAATAGAGTCGACTCCTGAGTTCTGCCGGCTCGGAGGCTATTTCGAGTACGACGCAATGATCGCCGCGCTTGGCAGTGGAGAGAGTGGTGGTTGGCATGACCTTCTTTCTAGCCTTTTAAAAACAATAACTTACGCCATTGACTCGATGATGTTAGATACGGCTAAATTAACAGATATGAATGTTGTTGACAATCATTCTCATTATCATTTAAGGTATCATCCTCATCAAGGACAAGACATGTACGTATGCATTTGCAGACAGATTACCGATAATCAGATTCGCGACCTTTGTCGTGGTGGTGCGAGTAATTTGACTGATTTGCGAGCAAAGCTGGGTGTTGCTAGTGAATGCGGCAAATGCGGCAAGCTCGCCCAGACTATCGTCAAAGAATTCCATAAGACAGGCTCTTACACGAACGCAGCCTAGCCTGCTCTTGCGCTCGAACTCGAGCATTCGTTTAGCTACTCCTCCCGTTTAATGTTCATCAATTTCCCTGTGTTGAAGGGAGCTCTGTAATGCCCTGCTAATAGATGGGAATGGGATTGCTTATCATTTGGATTTATCATTTATATCAATAGGTTACAGTAAATTCTCTTGACTTTTATTAGGCAAAAAGCGAAGCTTGAACGAACTCAATTTAGCCATTAAGGATTTGTTTATGAAGTCGGACGCCAACGTAATCAAGCACCTGAACAAGGCGCTTGGCAATGAACTCATCGCTATCAATCAGTATTTTCTCCACTCACGTATGTATCAAGATTGGGGCCTGGAGAAATTGGCTGCAAAAGAATACGAGGAGTCAATTGACGAAATGAAGCATGCAGACCTACTCATGCAACGCATACTATTTCTCGAAGGACTTCCAAACGTACAAAACCTGGGTAAATTGATGATCGGTGAGAATACCAAGGAAATGTTGGAGTGCGATCTCAAGCTTGAGCTTATCGCCTGCCCAGACCTTAAGGAGGGCATAGCCTATTGTGAATCTATCAGTGACTTCGTGAGCCGTGATCTGTTGAGTGAAATTCTGAGCAGTGAAGAAGAGCATATCGATTTTCTTGAGGCTCAACTCACTCTGATCGATAAGGTCGGTATCGAGAATTATCAGCAGTCGATGATCTAATTGCGCGTCCGGCGCACATTCAGACTCCTGTCTCATCTGACGATATAGTGTAATAGAGTTAAGTAAAGCATTGCTGTGACTCTTCCGATTTTTGCTTTGCAAAGAGAGGCCGGAAGAGTAACTATCAAAACTTGCTTAGCGCACACTCACTCTTCAATTGTCACTACCGTCTGACTATGTACGCATGCATCGACCTTGGCTCCAATAGTTTTCATATTTTGATTGGTGAATGGATCGATGGGCGAATCAAAATTGTTGAGCGCAGTAGTGATTCGGTTCAGCTGGGCGAAGACGTTAGGAAAAATGGCAGTATCTCGCCGGCGGCCTATAAGCGGGGCCTAGACTGTCTACAATACTTCAAGACACTGATGGATGAATATCCGTTAGAGAAGTACTGGGCCCTGGGTACTAATACCTTTCGTGTCACGGATAATGCTCAGAATTTTATTCAGGCAGCGCGTGATATCGGAATTGAAATCTCCCCAATCAGTGGTGTGCAGGAAGCAGTATTGATCTATGCGGGTGTGATCACCTCGCTTCCAGCCTCCGATAATCATCGGCTAGTTATCGATATAGGAGGCGGCAGCACTGAGATAATAATTGGTCACAAACATAACCGACTTCTCACCCAGAGCATGGCGATAGGCAGTGTTGCCTGGCGTGATAAATTCTTTTCTCCGAAAACTTCAGACCCGCTCCTCCTAGAGAAGCAGCTTGATGCTGCCACTGCAGCCTCCAAGGCTGTGTTCGATAGCATTAGTATTGGCGTTAAAAAAGCTGGATGGGAAGAGGCTTATGCTTCCTCGGGGACAGTTAAGATGCTTGCCGCTATCTGCCAAGCTCATGGATTTGACAAGGGAGGGATTGAACTGGCTGCGCTACAAACATTGAAGCTACAGATTACCAATGCCATTTCCGGCGGCGGTGACCTGCCTGGGCTGAAGGAGCGTCGGCGCGAGTTGCTGTTGCCAGGCTTTGCGGTGTTAGTGGGTTTGATGCAGTCGTATACGGTGGAGCGCATCAACTTCAGTGCAACCGCGCTGAGAGAGGGGATGTTAGATTTCATGGTGAAAAATAAGAAGACCTTAGCGATTATGCAGAATAGCCCGCTTCCAGATGTCAGCCTTACCGACAATTCATGACGCATTCAGGTATTTGAAAAAATATTAGGAAAACTGTTTCAGCAACAGCTTTTGAACGTCTTCCAGTGCTTCTTCGGGTTCCGCGATTGCCAAGGGACGGTACTCGCCATCTGCACCAAGCTCCCAACTCTGTCCTCGATCATTAAGATACATCTCTAGTTCGGCTTTAACCCGTGTACTGTGTTTTTTCTTCAAGATAGGAAAGCAAACTTCAATTCGATTGTCCAGATTACGTTCCATCCAGTCGGCACTGGAGCAGTAGACTTGGGGGTCGGAATTTTGGAAAAAGTAAACGCGTGAATGCTCCAGAAAACGACCGATGATTGATACGACTCGAATGTTTTCACTTACCCCGACTATGCCAGGGCGCAGACAGCAGATACCACGCACCACAAGGTCGATCTTCACCCCTGCCATAGAGGCTTTGTAGAGCGCTTTGATGATAGCGGGGTCGGTTACTGAATTCATCTTCGCTACTATGCGGGCCTTTTTACCAGCTGTAGCGGCAGCAATTTCGCCATTTATCATTTTGAGCAAAGATTTTCTCAAATTGAATGGCGCATGGATCAGCAAGTTCGGGTGAATCTTCTTGCCCATTCCTGTGATTTGTTGAAATACTTTGTGCACATCGGCACAGAGAACTTCGTCGGAGGTAAGCAAGCTATAGTCGGTGTACACGAGTGAGTTCTTACGGTGATAGTTACCTGTACCCAAGTGAGCGTAGCGCTTTAGTGTGTTGCCGATTCGGCGCACTATTAACAGCATCTTGGCATGGGTCTTGTAACCCATAACTCCATAGACAACGACCGCTCCGGCTTCTTGCAGAATGCTGGCGAAATGAATATTTTCTTCTTCGTCGAACCGTGCTCGCAGCTCGATGACGACGGTTACCTCTTTGCCGTTTCGGGCCGCTTCGGCCAACGCCTCTACCAGCTCCGAAGATTCATTGGTGCGGTACAAGGTCTGCTTAATGGACAACACCGTTGGATCTTTCGCGGCCTGACGAACCCAGTCGATGATGGGTATGAACGATTGGAATGGATGCTGTAGTAGCTGATCTTCCTTGTCTACTGCGGCGAAAATATACGCGTCTTCTTCCAATAATTTGGGCGTGCCGGGGGAAAATTGTGGAAAGCGCAGATCTGCGCGCTCAATCATTCCGTAAAGAGCCATTAGGCGCCGCAGGTTCACGGGCCCGTCTAACTGGAACAATCCATCGTTGCTGAGGTTGAAGCGTTCGAGAAGAAAATCAGTAAGCTCTACCGGGCAACCCATGCTCACTTCTAATTTGGTGGCAGCACCGAAGCGCCGACTATGCAGTTGCCCTTGGAGAGCCATTGCATAGTCTTCAACTTCAACGTTGGTCATTTCCAGATCGGAATTCCGAGTCACTCGAAACTGATGGCATTCTATTACCCTCATGCCTGGAAACAACTCATCGACGTAAGCATGGATAATCGATGAGAGGAAGATGAAGTTGTCACCCTCAGGCACAATCTCAGCGGGCACCTTGATCAGCCTCGGTAGGGATCGAGGGGCAGGGACTATGGCGAGACCGCTATCCCGGCCAAAGGCGTCCTTCCCATCCAGTGAAAGAATGAAATTCAGGCTCTTATTGACGAGTCTGGGGAAGGGGTGTGCCGGATCTAGACCGAGCGGGCTTACCACTGGCTGAATCTCTTCGTCGAAATAGTCCCGCGTCCATTTCTTTAGCTCGTCGTTCCAAGCGTGACGTGGCAGGAAGTGTATGTTTTCCTCGGCAAGGTTCGGTAATAAGTCTTCATTCAGAATTTTGTATTGCTCGGCAAGAGCATCTTTAACTTGTAGGTGAATATTCTTGAGGACCTGTTCTGGATATTGACCGTCGGGTCCTGGCCGCTGCCTACCAAAATCTAGCTGTTTCCTTAAGCCTGAAACCCTAACCTCGAAGAACTCGTCCAAGTTGGAGCTGAATATTAGCAGGAACATGAGACGTTCGAGCAGCGGGTGTTTCGTGTTTCTTGCCTGGCTCAGTACACGCAGATTGAACTTGAAAGAACTTAGCTCGCGATTCTCAAAGTAGGCGGGGTTGTTTAGGTCTATTGCCTCGTCCGAATCTGCGGGTGAACCCTGCAGCTTTGCTGCTGGCAGCGGCTTCCGTGCGCCGGCAGTATTATCGACAGCGAGGTTCAATGATTTTTTTTCTGTCTGTTCAGACATCTCACGCACTCTCTCTAGCATGGCTTATGTAGCAGGTGACTAGCGTAGCTGTTTTTTGTAACCCGGATATCTTAGCACAATCAACGTTAGAGATTGTGCTCTCACCTCCTAGCTGGCAGGGCTTGCGACTGAATTTTTGTTGTCATAATTCTGTACTATTCTGAGTATATAGACCCTTTATCGAATTTTGACTTCAACCGCTTTATGGCGTTCATATGAGTATCAAAATATTGGGTAAAACCTTAACACTATCCCTGTTAGCTCCAGCCTCACTCGGCGTTCAGGCCGCTGAAATAGATCAGGGCATTGCAGAGTACGAGCGCACTAGTGGCGTTTCTGGATACACTTTCAAGTGCGGGTTCAGATAACCACGCGAACTTGATGACGCCCTGGGCCGAAGGTTTCAAGCGGGTTTGCCCAAACGTAAATATTCAAATACAGGCGGCTGGCTTATCGACGGCGCCACCAGAACTAACCGAGCGTCTTTAAATATTGACCCGCTAGCCGTGAGATGAAGGGCACTGAAATTGAAGCTTTTGAGTCGCGCTATGACTACAAGCTAACTGCGATTCTAGTCGCGATAGATGCGCTTTCGGCAACTGTGCGCCAGGACAATCCAATTGCAGTTCTGACTATCCCCAGATAGATGTAATTTCTCTTTTGGTCAGTGCTGCGGTGTTTCTGGCGGCATAGGATATAGATCAGGAAAAAAAGGTAAAAATACTAGAATAGTCCTGTAAATATTTAGCAAAATCACTATAATGCGCTGAAATTTTTTAACCAATCATTATCTGAATAATCTGGAAACGACATGAGTTTACGTACCCAAATATCTTCAGCTTTACTTGTCTTAGTAGGGCTTATCTCTCCCGCTGTGCTAGCCGATGAAGGCGAGTTCTATTTAGCGCACGGGGTGCAGTGGATGGATTTCGATGATACGACCGGTCTTAAAGAAGATGTGAATTACTTCCTCGGGATCGGCTACGATTTTACCGACCGACTTAGTTTTGAGCTGAGCACGTTTGATTTGGATACTAAAGTCTCAGGTGGCCGGGAGATTGACATTGATCACTACAAATTGGACCCATCTACGATTTAGGTGTCAAACTTGGTGCTTTTGATACCTTTGTTCTTGGTGGTGTGGGCAATAGCAATTTTGGTGGTGAAAACGACACGCTTTGGGATATAGGCGGCGGAGTAAGCTACAAGATTTCTGACAACTGGTCTTGGCGGACAGCAGTCCGCTCTTTTCAGTACATGGGTCGTGATCACGAAGATTTGGATGTAGGTATTGATACCGCCTTGGTCTACCGCTTTGGTGGCAACAAATCTCGTCCAGCAGTGGCTAGGACAGCAACTCCTGCAGCTGCAGCAGTCGACCCGGATACAGATAGAGATGGTGTGCTAGATAGCCGTGATAACTGCCTAGATACACTTATAAGCTACGCAGTCGATACTGATGGTTGCCCGATTCCAGTGGAAGAAGTGGCAAGAGTTGAGTTGATGGTTAATTTTGACTTTGACCGTTCTGACGTCAAATCAGAATATTTTTCTGAGATAGAGGATGTGGCTGATTTCATGGCACGGTTTCCAGATGTTGATATTGAGCTTGAAGGGCATACCGATAGCCGTGGCACACAGGCCTACAATCTTGGTCTTTCACAGCGTCGTGTCGCTGCTGTTCGTCAAGTTATGATTGATCGCTTTAACGTACAAGCAAGCCGTGTATCGTCTCGCGGCTACGGTGAGTCTCAGCCGGTTGCAAGCAACGACTCTGACGCCGGCCGTGCCGAGAATCGACGTGTAATGACTGTAGTTATCAACACAGTTGACAGCTACCGACCGCGCTAGTAGCTAGCACGGTCGCTAGGTAGTCAACTGCAAAATCTGCCCCTACTGCGCTGTAAAGTGGGGGCATCCATTCCCGCCACCCTCTATAATTGATGCCCTTGCAATCGAAACCTGACTCCAATCTATCGTCCCAGAAACCGTCTGTTGTGGTCCCTGATATCTCGGATTCAAGTCTCGACTGGCATCGCGAGGGAGAGCGTCGCTCGCTACCTGTTGAGGCGTGGAGGCAATGGCTATTCGACTCGAGTTCACTGACCAAGTTGTTGATTCGAAAAAGCGCTGGAGACTTTCGCGTTGAGGTTCTTGAACAGGAGTGGTTGCTGCCTCCAAATCCAGCGGTTCGCTCCTGCTTTGGACCCTTGGCGAGTGCCCATCGATTCTGGTCCCGCAAGGTGATCCTTGTTGGCGATAATACTCCTTGGGTATTGGCGCACACGCTGATTCCTGAATTTAGCCTGACTGGTCCGCTCAAGCGTGTGCTGGAGCTAAACGAGAAGCCACTCGGTGAATACCTGTTCAGCCACACCGATCTGATCAGAAGCGGTATCGATATAACTCCCATGGCAGGGGGTTCCTGGGGAAGGCGCAGTCTTTTCTATCTCTTCGGGAAACCAATAATGGTCGCCGAATTTTTCTTGCCCGCCATATTGGACTAGCTGCGTTAATCGATTCGACTTTTTCGCAAAGCATTCTATACTTTAGTTAAGTAACCTCCGCGCACGTCTAGATTTTATTTTTAGCAGGCGCAGGCAATCGAACACAATGAACGTGTTCGCCGGATTATTTGTCTACAGAGAAGGAGTCTCTGCATGAATAATAAGAAACTGACACTGAATGCTGGCGATTCTCAGAAGCGGCAAAGCGTCACCGCCAAATCGATAGACACTGCTCTGGATGTAACCCGACTCTACCTCAAAGAAATTGGTCATACGCCCCTGCTGTCCGCGGAAGAAGAGGTGTACTATGCGCGGCGCGCGTTAAGCGGTGATAGTGCCAGCAGGCGCAGGATGATTGAAAGCAATCTGCGCCTCGTCGTAAAAATCGCGCGGCGCTATCTGAATAGAGGGCTGTGCCTACTCGACTTAATAGAGGAGGGTAATCTGGGATTGATTCACGCTGTGGAGAAATTTGATCCTGAGAAGGGCTTTCGTTTCTCTACTTACGCGACGTGGTGGATTCGGCAAAATATCGAGCGTGGTTTGATGAATCAGTCGAGAACTATTCGTTTGCCGGTGCATATTGTTAAACAACTGAACGGCTTTCTTAGAGCTCAGCGAGACTACGTTAGAGAAACGGGGCAAGAGGCAGGCAGTCGTGAAATCGCGAAGTCGACCGGCAGCTCGCGGCTGGATGTTGAACGATTGATGATTCTGAATGAGAGTCTAAGCTCTATAGATGCGCCAGCCGCCGCTGATTCTGAAACGGCGGTAGTCGACATGCTCAGCGCAGAGACAAAACAGAATCCCCGAAATCACGTTCAAGCATCTGAGATGCGCGCTCGAATAGAGTGCTGGTTACTGCAATTGTCCGAGAAGCAGCGGGAGATTATCTGTCGACGCTTCGGATTGAGAGGCTTTGATACCGACACACTTGAGAACGTGGGTGTAGAAGTGGGACTTACGCGGGAAAGAGTTAGGCAAATTCAGATTGAGGCGCTGCAGCAACTCAAAATATTGATTCGCAAAGAAGGATTAAACCGTGAACTGTTAGGTGAGGCTGTTTAGAGCGCCCTCTATCTTGCGCACAGACAACCCTGCTGGGGCTTGAACCGTCGCCGACGCTGCCGTATCCTCATCCTCCGACTAAATGAATCGACTGTGTAGCGACAGCCAGTGGAAAAATCAGGAATCCAACGTGTTTAATAGATCCAGTGATGGTGCTCTCAAGGGCAAACTAGTTATCGATCTGTCCAGGGTTTTGGGCGGGCCTTACTGTACACAAATGTTGGGTGATCATGGCGCAGAAATAATTAAAATCGAGCCGCCTCGCGGAGACGAGACTCGAGATTGGGGCCCTCCCTTTCATGATGAAGATTCTGCTTACTTTTTAGGAGTAAATCGAAACAAGCGCTCCATGGGCTTAGATCTTTCGAAACCCGATGGCCAGGCAGTGCTGCTAAGACTGTTAGAAAAAGCAGACGTGGTCATCGAAAATTTTAAACCGGGAACTATGGAAGCATGGGGCCTTGGTTATGAAGAGGTATTAAAGGGGAAATTCCCCAGACTAATACATTGCAGAGTTAGTGGGTTTGGTAGTGACGGTCCCTGGGGCGGACACCCTGGATACGATGCAATTATTCAGGCCATGGCAGGATGGTTCAGTATCAACGGGGAGGCGGGGAGCAACCCGACAAGACTTGGCTTAGCCATGGTAGATATGGGCACAGGGCTATACTCGGCTGTTGCAATTCTGATAGCGATGGCGGAAAGAGAAAAGTCGCAGCAAGGGCAGTATCTGGATATGACGCTCTACGATTGCGCCGTTTCCTTGATGCATCCGCATATTCCTAATTATTTGTATTCCGGCGAGGTGCCTGTAGCTACAGGCAATGCTCACCCGAATATTAGTCCCTATGATACTTTTCGGACGAAGACGGTAGATATTTTTGTTGGTGCAGGAAACAACCGTGCCTATGCGAAGATGTGTGTCGAGCTAGGTAGGCAGGAGTTAATCTCAGACGCTAGGTTTATAAATAACATTGATCGTGTAACTAATCGTGATGACTTAAAGGCAGAAATAGAGTCGAGCTTGATGAAGATTGATGGCAGCGAGATTGCTGATCGTCTTGCCAATGCAGGGCTAGCGGCGGGAGCTATTCACGATACCGCGCAAGTGGTGGACCACGCGCACACAAAGCATCGCGAAATGGTAATTGAAGACGGTTGGTACAAGATGACCGGCACGCCTATTAAGCTGTCCCGCACCCCAGGCTCAGTTAGGCATAAGCCGCCTAAGTTCGGCGAACACACCCAGCAGATTCTGCGCGAATTCGACTTTGCAGACGAAGAAATTCAAGAATTATTGAGCAGCGATACAATACTTGAGCATCGTCAGAGCTAAG
Organism: uncultured Pseudomonadales bacterium; assembly: GCA_938082955.1. Lineage (GTDB taxonomy): Bacteria > Pseudomonadota > Gammaproteobacteria > Pseudomonadales > Pseudohongiellaceae > UBA9145. The sequence continues at coordinate 1,501 of CALKDE010000361.1, read as the reverse complement.
CGTCTCAATTTTTTTGATAATTATTAATGTATTTCAAGTAGATAAAGTTAATACTTAATCTAATATCTTGCTTATTTTCTGCTTTAATCCCTCGTAAGTATTTCCACTTGTTCTTCGCTGATATAGTGTTATAGTTATGTATAACACTACATCACGCGGAGTCGCTCGGTGGAAATCAATTGGAACAACAAAGAGCCTATCTATATTCAGCTTAGAGCCAAGCTGGTAGAGCTCATTATGGATGGCGTTCTCTGTGAAGGGGATGCCTTACCGTCCGTACGGCAGATTTCCAGCGAACAGCGTATTAATCCGATTACTGTTTCGAAAGCGATGCAAATATTAGTCGACGAAGAGTTGGTTGAGAAAAAACGGGGGCTTGGCATGTATGTCTTATCAGGAGCGAGGGATAAATTATCAATCGAAGAAAGGAGAAAATTTCTTGAACAGGAATGGCCACAAATTGCTGCGCGTATTGAGAGGCTGGGCTTGGAGATCGATGAACTCCTTGGCAGCAAGACGGATCGATAGACATAGGGAATTTTGGGGATAGCGCATGAGTAACATCGTCGAAGCTAAATCACTTACAAAGAACTACGGCAGCTTTACTGCGCTGGATGGAGTGGATTTGACTATTCCTAGAGGCGCCATCAGTGGGCTGATCGGACCTAACGGTGCAGGTAAGACGACAACTCTAAAAGCGTTAATAGGACTCTGCGATGTTGATGGAGAGCTTAGTGTTGCCGGCCGCGACCCTCGAATTGCACGTCACAAATTAATGGAAGATGTCTGTTTTATAGCAGATGTGGGTATTTTGCCTAAATGGATCAAAGTTTCTCAAGTAATAGATTACGTAGAAGCAGTACATCCCAGATTCGAGCGCAAGAAGGCGGAAAAATTTCTCAGCACCACAGACATTCCTGCGAATAAGCGTATTAAAGATTTATCTAAAGGCATGGTGACACAACTTCATCTGGCTTTAGTGATGGCGATTGAAGTTCAATTACTCGTACTCGATGAGCCGACACTTGGCTTGGATATAATTTACCGAAAAGAATTCTACGATCGTTTACTTAACGATTTTTACGATGGGAATCGAACGATCATTATTAGCACGCACCAAGTCGAAGAGATAGAGACGTTGCTGTCGCATCTCGTGTTCATCAATAAGGGCAAGATAGTTATCGATTCCTCAATGTCCGATCTATCCGATATCTATACCGAAGTGTTAGTCGATGCAGACAAGGTGGACCAGGCTGATGCTCTTCAGCCTCTTTATGTTCGCAAATTGCTCGGGAAAAAATCTTACACTTTCGAATCCGTTCCCAAGGAACAGCTTAAGACTCTGGGCGAGTTGCACACTCCAAGTGTTGCCGATCTGTTTGTGGCAAAGTTGAAGGAAATAAAATATGGATAAATTCGCACTACTTCAATTCTATGCGTTGTTAAAGCGGGAAGTGCTAGAGCACCGAAATATATTTATTGGTGCTCCAGTGGTAGTTGC
>CALKDE010000360.1 GCA_938082955.1 uncultured Pseudomonadales bacterium | reverse complement strand
ACGGAAATGCTTCCACCAAAATACGGCGCCATGATTCGCGCACCCAACATCTCCACCGTCATGATGCAGAACCCGCTTACGAAGGCGACACAGATTACCACTATTTTAGGAAGGCTAATTGGATTCACAGGCTACTCTTATTGATGAATTCTAAAGAGCGGTAAAAGTACCATTGAAGTGCACGACAATGAAGGGGTTTCGCGACAAAACGCCCTTGTGCAGATGTTAAATAACTTAAACTACACCGTGAGGTCGGGAATCTTCACGAATGGAATCGATTCAAGAAGGAGGCTAGCGGGAACCCAAGTTACGCCCACCATCGATAGCAATTATCTGCCCCGTCATATATTTAGAGGCATTCGAGGCCAAAAAAAGCGCCAGACCTGCCATATCCGTTGGGTGACCTATTCGACCTAGCGGATTTTCTTTTTCTATCTTGTCTCGGAATTTACTCAGGGTGTGATCCATCATCTGACTCTCAAATGCGCCTGGTGCGATTGCATTTACCGTAAGGCCTTTCGGCGCCAATCGTACCGCCAAATTCTTAGTGAGAAAGTGTACTGCCGCCTTACTTGCTCCGTAGGCAAAATTGTCCATAGATGAAACACGAAGTCCGTCTATAGAGCCTATGTTGATAACTCTACTTGGTTCCTCAGGGCTGGAATCTTTACAAAGTAAGGGCATTAGGTCGCGAGTGAGTGTGAATATCGCCTTTACATTGATGTCCATGACCTTGTCATAGCCTTCGTCTGGATATTCTTCAAAGGGAGCGCCCCACGCAGCACCTGCATTGTTTACAAGTATGTCGATCTTTTGTTCGCGCTTTTTAATTTCATTCACGAAAGAGTCTCTACCTTCTTTGGTAGATAGATCCGCTGGAATAGCAATGCACTCTCCCTGCGCCGATAGTTCTTTGGCAGTTGCCTCACAAGCGTCGGCTTTACGAGCAGTAATATAGGTTTTTACACCATTGGCAACATAGCCCTCAGCGATCATCGATCCGATACCTCTGGAGCCACCGGTGACTATTGCCACCTTGCCTGTTACTGAAAAGAGTTCGTTGATGTTGAAAGTCATTTTTATTCCTAATTCTGATAACTTACAAAGTTGAAAGTCATTCTGATTCTTAATTCTAGCAATTTACATATAGGGCTGTTCTACAACGCGCCAATAGTTAGAGTTCTTACGTTTTTACTTCTCCAGCCATAATCAGCTCACACATCTGCTGCAGGATATGGGTTTTCTTAACCATCATCGCGAAGCGTTTGTCCTTGGTGAGACCCTGATAATAGCGATAGTAAATCTGCTGACCGATGACCGCGAGCCTAAACAGGCCGAAACAAAAGTAGAACGGAAAGTTATCTACCGCAATGCCCGTCTTTTCTTGGAAGCGCGCGACGATCTCCGTGCGGGTAGGCGCACCTTCGATATCACTGGGCATCGTTCTATACTCGCGAAAGAAGTCCGGATCCCCTGTTTCGACCCAGTAACCAAGAGTACAGCCTAAGTCCATTAGTGGATCACCAACGGTAGCCATCTCCCAGTCTAGAACACCAATCACGTTCAACGGATTCTCAGCGGAGAAGATCGCATTATCCATCTTATAATCGTTATGTATAACGCTAGCCTTACCACTCTGGGCCGGCATATTGTCGTGCAACCACTGCATGGTTGAATCACAGTTAATCGTGTCCGGCGTTACCGCATCGGCCCAGCGTTTGCACCAACCCTCTACCTGTCGCTTAACATAGCCTTCGGGTCGGCCGAAGGTGTCGAGCCCGGCAGCAACAAGATCAACTGAGTGTAGCTCGCTTAGTACGTCGAAGAAATTGAAGAGCTGTTGACGAATCTGGTCCGGACTAAGGTTTAGGCTTTGCGGATATTCTCTGCGGATAACCAATCCTTCGATATAGGACATCAGGTAGAAATCGCAGCCAAGGATTTCGTGATCCTCACAGAAATGAATCGGCACCGGTCCGTAAGAATAGACTTTCTGCAGAGCCGATAGAATTTTAAATTCTCTCGACATGTCATGAGCTGATTTTACTGTGCTCCCGAAGGGTGGCCTGCGCAGCACCCACTTATCATCCCCGCTACTCAACAGGTAGGTAAGATTGGAAAATCCTCCGGGAAACTGCTTAACCTCTAAGGCTGCCACAGCACTGCCAAGCACAGGCTCCAAGTACTGACGAAGACAATCGAGATCTAACTCCTCACCCTCACGTATGCTGCCGGCTTGATCGACTAATTCGTTATTCGTCAAAGCGAGTTCCTTTGCTTTATCTGTAGGTGATCATTTCTTGCAAACCCGATCGCTCGAGATGAGGCAAGCTATTAAATTGGGTTAAGGATACCTTTCCTTGTCCATATTTGACACGGCTCACGGAACTATTGCGCACCATCCAGTTTGTGGTAATAACTGCTTGATCGGGAAATTGCAATACTCTTTGCAGCACCATGGCTATGACGCCGCCAGAGGTCGAGATTAAGACACGCGAGCCGCTGCCATGCTTGGCCATGATCTCATCGATAGCGGTATAGACGCGACTCTGAAAATCTTGCCAATATTCGAAGTTGCTCTCTTCTGCACTTGGTTTTAACTCGCCTCGAATCCATTTTGCGCAGGCAGCTTCGAACACAGTCTGAAATAGGCGTTCATCTTTTATAGGCCAAGAGAAAGGCGTATCGAAGCCCTCGCCTGCTGCATGGTCACGCAGGTACACTCGCATCAGGGGGTCGCCGTTATATTCATTGAAGGCCGGATTTTCGACAGAGGCCGTCGGCGCGCCTTTAACTAAGGACAGTAACTCGTTAGCCGTCTCTTTCTGGCGCAGCAGCGTGCCGCTATAGACATGATCGAACTGCTCGCCGACGTCCTGCCAGTGACGGCTAAGAATCTTCACTTGCTCGACACCTTTCTCGCTTAGCTTGTCGTAAGATGCCTTGCCGAATGAGGCCTGCCCGTGGCGAACTAATATTAGTTCGCTCACGGCGCGGATACCCATTTACGGGGATTAGTAGAGAGAGTCATGAAAACTTCTCTTAAAGCGACGCGAATCGCTGGGTGTGGTAATCGGTATTACCAAACATGATTTCCGCAGCGGTGACCGACTTAAAAAGATGGCCCACATCTAACTCCTCAGTCATGCCAATACCGCCATGAATCTGAATAGCTTCCTGACCAACTTTCTGTATCGCTCTCCCGATACGGCTCTTCGCAGCAGAAACCGACTTGGTTTTTTCCAGTGCGCTTTCGCCACCGTCTAACTTCATCGCCGCCATGATCACGATTGAACGAGCCAATTGGCATTCGATAAACATGTCTGCCATGCGATGCTGCAATGCTTGAAATGTGCCGATAGCCGTGCCGAACTGCTTTCGCGTCTTACTGTACTCTACCGTCTTGTGTAACAGCGATTCCATCGCTCCAACAGCTTCAGCACTCACCGCTAGCGTGGCGCGATCGACGCCATCTTGCAGTGCCTGCAAAGCAGAGCCTGAGGCTCCCAACCGCTGTGCAACCGGCACACTAACATCTTTCAAATTGATTTCTGCAGACTTCTTTCCGTCCACATTGGCGAAAGATTGAATCGAAACGCCAGCGCTGGATGCATCGACCATAAACACCGAAATCCCCTCGCTATCGGTTGCCGCGCCCGACTCGCGCGCCGCAACCAACAAAATTTCGGCGTTTGAGCCATTTAAGACTGCCGTCTTGCTGCCATTAAGTATGACAGTGTCGCCCTCTACCACTGCCGATGTCTTAATATTTGCGAGATTGAAGCGACTGCCTTGTTCTGCATAGGCGCAGGCCAGTTGTAAGCTGCCTTCCATAATCTTAGGAAGTAGTTCAGCCTTCTGCTCTGCGCTGCCCTGCTCGCTTATCACTCCACCTGCAAGTACGGCAGTTGCTATGAAGGGCTCGACCAACATCGCCTTACCGAATTCTTCCATCATAACTGCCAGGTCTACGGCGGAACCGCCGAAGCCACCATCGTCTTCCTTGAAGGGAACTGTCAGCCAACCTAACTCGGCGAAAAGATCCCAGTTTTCCTGACTGAACCCTTTCTCGCTAGCAATAATTTGCTTGCGTGTATCAAAGTCATAGCTTTTATAAACAAACTTCTGGACGCTTTCTTGCAGCATCTGCTGTTCTTCAGTGTTCGAAAAATCCACAATAATTCCTCTCTAAATCATTCTACAATTTCAGCTCAAAATCTTAGTCGATTTACTTAAAGACCCAATACGGCCTTGCTGATAATGTTGCGTTGAATTTCATTCGAGCCACCGAATATCGATAGCTTCCTGTTGTTAAAGTAGCTCAATGCTGCAGCCGCGGAACTTCCAGGGCCAACTGCTTCACCCTGAAAACCGTCCTCAAATTGCTCAGGCACAAAGGGTAGACAATTGTAGCCAGCCAAATCGACAAACAACTCGTCCATCTCTTGGGCAAGTTCTGTTCCTACAATTTTTAGGATCGAAGATTCAGGGCCAGGCGCCTTGCCTACGCTCAATGCTGCCAAGGTGCGCAGCTCAGAATATTCTAAGGCTTGAAGCTCTATATCAACTTGGGCGAGCTTCGTCTTGAAAGCTGAATTCTCTAGCATCGTGCCACCGAAACCATCGTCAGTATTGCCTGCTAGTCGCTTCAATGCTGCAAGACGACGCTTACCACGCGGAACGCCCGAAATATTCGTGCGCTCATGGGTTAGTAGCACCTTGGCATAGGTCCAACCCTTGTTCTCTTCACCAATCAGATTGTTAGCAGGCACTCGAACTTCATCAAAGAATACTTCGTTAACTTCCGCGTGACCGTCTAACAACACAATCGGCTTAAGCGTGATGCCCGGAGTCTTCATATCGATCAGCATGAAACTAATACCTTCCTGCTTCTTAACACTCGTGTCCGTGCGTACTAAGCAGAAAATCCAATCTGCATATTGACCGTAGGTATTCCAAGTCTTGCTGCCATTCACAACGTATTCGTCGCCATCTCTCACGGCAGACGTCTTCAGTGAAGCCAGATCGGAACCCGAGTTAGGCTCTGAGTATCCCTGACACCACCACACATTGCTCTCTAAGATGTCTGGAAGAAACCTCTGCTTTTGTTCATCCGAGCCGTAGGCCATGAGAACAGGAGCCACCATCTTCATCCCAAAGGGAACAGGTTCTGGTGCACCGATCAAGCCCATCTCAGTCGCAAAGATATGCTTCTGAGTTGCGCTCCAACCAGTGCCTCCATGTTCAACCGGCCAGTTGGACGCCGCCCAGCCTTTCTTATAGAGAATTTTTTGCCAGTGCACTAGCTCATCTTTGCTCAGACGAATGCCTGCATCTACCTTTTCGCGGTATTCGGCTGGAAAATCGTTCTGCAAAAACTCTCGAACCTCGATCTCGAATTGCAGTTCTTCAGCGGTAAAATCAGCGTTCAATGTAAATCTCCTATAGGTTCCGAGCTAAAGCTACCTCGATAATCCCGCTTAGGGACTAATCGCAGCGAGTGGCGTGTTTAACTGGAATTTGCGTGTAGAAATTGAAAGTTGTCAAAGATTACCATTATTCCCAGTTCTTGATAAGCAATAATCGAGCGATTGCTCGGAATTTCACAGACTTCCTGCGCTGGATTGATATAGTACGGTTCTGTCGAATTATTTAACAACAAATCGAAATCACTCGTTGGCTTTAAATCCTCATCTACGGTATTCTTTGCCCTCTTTTTAAGACGCTGTAATTCCAAGCAATAATTGGAAAAAGCAGCAAAAGCACAGACTTCCACTAGATACTCTTTAGGAGATGACATGAAATTCTCTCAATCAACCAAATTTGCCCTGCTGTTTGTTACCTTATTTAGCCTGGCCGCTTGCAGCTCAACTAGCGAAGAAGCCGCCACTGAAGCCGTAGTCGAGACAGAATCTGGCATTGACGCGAGTACTCGCCGTACGCAAGAGCTTGCAGCTGAAGCCGCTGCCCGTGCCGCCGCAGCTGCAGAACGGATTGCGGCAGCAGCACTGAGCACAACCGTCTTCTACTTCGAATTTGACGTGTCTGAGTTCCGCTCAGCAGACCGCGATGTACTGACTTTTCACGCCAGGGACCTCGCTGCGAATTCAAACAAGCGAATTCGTCTAGAAGGTCATGCTGATGAGCGTGGCACTAGAGAATACAACCTAGCACTGGGCGAGCGCCGTGCAGAGGGAATCCAAAATTACCTCATCGTTAATGGCGCTTCACGAAGCCAGATAGAAATTGTTAGCTATGGTGAGGAACAGCCTGCCGATCGCGGATCAAACGATCGCGCCTATCAGCAGAATCGCCGAGTACAAATCGTTACTCCTTAGTAGTTGACTATTGCTACAGCAGTACCGGGAAACGTAATATACAGTATCAACTGGATTTTTTAGTTTGGAAGTTAGGCCGAACCTTGTGTTCGGCTTTTTTTTGTCAAAATACAAGAGAAAATATCACTACCTGCTGCTAGCTAGAGAACACTCGTTGCAGCTGCTCACCTATCTTTTCTAACGCTGTCATTCCAGCGGGAATCCCGCCCGCGAAAGACACGAACGCATGAATCATATCTGTATAGCACACGTGCTCAACGTCGACACCGTGTTCGGACAGACGTTTCGCAAAGGCTTCACCTTCATCACGAAGTGGATCGAACCCTGCGGTAATCACCAAAGCCGGAGGAAGACCAGAAAGATCTGCCAAGAGCGATGAAACCATGGGGTCACTGGCACGTGCTTCAGATTCCAGAAACTGACTTCGAAACCACAGCTTGTCTGCTTTGGTAAGGAAATAGCCTTCCGCAAATTCTTCGATTGAAGGAAAGCCCAGTTGGTAATCGATACCAGGGTATATCTGCACCTGATAATAGGGCTGTGTAATCTTATGAAGTTTACATTGCAGCATAACGGCTATCGAAATATTGCCACCGGCGCTATCGCCACCAATGGCTAGGCGCCGAGAGTCGATACCTAACTCTTCACCTGAGTTCAGAAGCCACGCATAAACATCGAAGCCGTCTTGATAGATTCCTACAGATTTCGTTTCCGGCGCCAAGCGGTATTCCACCGATAACACTACGCAATTACCCAATTGCGCCAACTGCTGGGCGAGTGTGTCGTACCCATCCAGTGTGCCCAGAACATGTCCACCACCATGAAAAAACAGCAGCGCCGGTTGGAGTCCAGCAGAAAGCGACTTGGGCTGATAGCGCCTAACCTTTAGCTGATGACCACCACTACTAGGCAGCCAATAGTCCTTGATGCTCTCCATCTCACAGCAAGGGGGAGCAAAAGGATTCCCGAGCGACTCACGAATCTCGCGCGCTTGCTTTGCTGTGCATTCACACAGCGGCTTCTGCCGAGCCGAAGCTCGAGCCACCTTCGCCGCCATCGGATGCAGTTCATCGGCACGCTGGGCTACTGAGCTAATTAATTTCGTCATAAGAAAAGCCTACCGTGCCACTAAACAGCAATTGATCAAAAGAATTTGTTTTTCGGTTTGGCCGCTTCAAAACCCACCAGCCAAATTAACAAGGTAAATAGAGCAAAGCCGGGCAGAACGTACACGCCGATATCCCTAGTAGATTGATCGACCAGCTGCATAAAAGTCACCACAGCATAGGTGATCATACCAAGCAGGTGCGCCATCATGTAGTAATTCAAAAATGGTGTGCTGTTATGAGTCATGGGCCAAGGCTTGCAAAACAATAACCAGCGCATCGCGACGAACAGGCCTAAAAGGTCGGTAGGCCAGAACAGCAGTAAATTGATATTATGGTGTAGATCCAGGTGCTCGGATACGAACCAACTCCCCAACATGAGTATGCCGTAGATACCACTGAACAATGCAGTCACAATACCAAGCAAGCCTAGCAGACGAAAATTAATTCCTGGTAATTTTAAACCGATCCGAGAGTGGGTCGCAAAATACGACATAGGTATCTTCTTTAGCATCAACAGCAGCAGCAGCACCGGCGCTAAGAGGCCAATAGAGGCTGCCTGGTAAGGATCTGTCGCTACTTTTGGCGGGGCAAACAGCATGACCTCCTGCGGGTCGGACAAAAGCTTATTGCGCACTCCATTTTCTGCAACATCAGATTCAATCAGAGACAGACTCTCCCGAAGTTTGAGCGGCAGAAACATTTCTTCCCATTCGCTCATAGGCCTATCGATATTACTATTCATCAACACATCGAGAGAGAAGCCGATCACTGCCACCGATTCATAGTGCGCCTTAACTTGATCGCGAAATGTACTATAAGTGACGCCGTCGTTCACGCTTGCAATTCGACCTGACAAGGCCTCATCGAGATAATCACGTACTCGGGTTGTACAGTTATCAAAAAAATACTGATAAGGGTAGACAACATTCTGCGCCTGCAGATTCCAAAGCAGGCGACGGTAAAGAATTTCTTTCTGCGGATTCGTTAAGTTAATTTTGTCCTGCCAAACGCTACGCGCCTGGGAGCGATATATCGCGAATTCTTGACTGGGTGATTGCGTTCCCAATTCGTAGTTCATTATTCCCTTAAAGAAATTGTAGGAAAAGGAAACCGGGCCACCGTTGATACGGAATAAACCCCAATTGAAGACTACATCGGTATTGGTATTTTCGTCGATTACCCGCAGCGCCGTATGACCGAAGTTATCCCATACCTTGTTGCCCACATCGACCGTAATCAAATAGAAATGAACGCCATCCATATCCGTTGGCAAGGAGTACTGATCAGGCGACTCTATGGGCTCTAGAGCCGAAGCTTTGTTGAAAGGCAGTACTAGTAGAGCGATGATTGCGAGAACTGACAGAAATGCCGCATAGACACGCTTTGTGCTCCAGCAAGGGGCATAGGTGCCTGTTTGAGAGGGGAATATCATTCTAACTTTGAGAGCCACTGTCTTGTTTTGATGATTCCGAGAATTTTGCAATCTTATCAAAGATAGACTATTGATCAAACAATCACAGACACTATATTAGCTCTAGCGCGGAAAGTAAGAATCCGGCGCAAGATTCCTTTCATTTACTCAGGCATAAAAAATCCCCACTCTCTAACCGCCATTAGGTGAGTGAGGATTTGCGGCAGACTGTGCTACCAGCAAACAGGCTAATTAGTGTGGGTTTTGCGAGATTGCCTGTCGCTAGTTCTTTTCCGCTAAGGGCCTAAGAGTACGCTGCTGAGTCTGAACAGAGTCTGAATGAATATTCATTTGCTGTTAGAGAAGCCCCGCTCAAATTCTTAAGGCAAATTTTCATGATAATATTTAGAGGTACCCTCTGCTTTTCACAGGCATAACACACATCACAGAGACAGATTATGAAGACACGGCAACTCGGAGAATTACAGGTGTCCGCCCTAGGTTTAGGCTGCATGAGCATGTCTCAATCTTATGGAGAGGCGAATCGAGCGGAGTCGGCGCGAACCCTACACCGAGCACTGGATATAGGTTATACCTTTCTAGACACCGCCAGCCTATATGGCCTGGGCCACAACGAAACCCTGCTAGGCGAGGTTCTGTCTGAGCGTCGCAATGAGTTCATTCTTGCCAGTAAGTGCGGCATTGTGGATAGACACGGAAAGCGAGCTATCGATTGCACGCCTGAGAACGTAAAGAAGACCTGCGAGGACAGCCTTCGCCGGTTGAATACCGATGTCATCGATCTGTATTATCTGCATCGCCGTGATTTCAACGTTCCCATCGAAGAAAGTGTAGGTGCACTCGCAGATTGTATCAGCGACGGCAAGATTCGCGCTATCGGTCTGTCCGAGTGTTCTTCCACAACCATAAGAAAGGCTCACAACGAGCACCCGATCTGCGCTGTGCAATCGGAATATTCTCTGTGGAGCCGCGAACCTGAAAACAAGGTGTTCGATTGCTGTACGGAATTAGGGATAGGTTTCGTCCCTTTTAGCCCCCTAGGCCGGGGATTTCTTACTGGCGTAATTACTGACATGTCTGCCCTTGATGATGACGATATGCGACATACCATGCCAAGGTTTCTTGGTGAGAATTTCGAACAAAATTTTAAGCAGTTAGCCGATCTACGGGAAATCGCCGCCTCGAACTCATGCACCCTAGCGCAACTTGCCCTAGCTTGGGTGCTTGCACAAGATCCTAACTTCGTGCCAATTCCCGGCACCAAGCACGCAAAATATGTTGAAGAGAACGCGCAAGCGGCTCAGTTGTCGATCAGCAGCGAGGAGCTAGCCCGAGTGGGAGAGGTATTTAGTGAAGATTCGGTAGTTGGCGATCGCTACGCGAAGTCACAGTTGATCTCGCTTGATCCAGAGGTCGCTATACGAAATCACAGTTGATTTCGTTGATCCAGAGGTCGCCATGCGAAATCACAGTTGTTTTCGTTGGATCCAGAGGTCGCCATGCGAAATCACAGTTGTTTCCGTTGGATCAAACGGAATCGTAGAACTTAACTGAACTAGTGCCGCTTGACCTTGAGGAGAAAGCGAACCTAAGCCCGCTTCCTCACCTGCAATCTATTGGCCGCTTTCTCTGGCCCGCTGTTCCTCCATACGCTCACCGCGAAGTATATTGAACATGCCGTAGTTACCCTCATGGCAGGCATACTCGTACATCAAACCATCAAGCTTCGCCATCGGTATCACTGCAGTGATCTTGTCTTTGAATGTACTCGGATCATCGACTGTGAACTCATAGTTAACTGTGAATTCATCGACACGCGTAAACTTCTCCGTAAGATGCTTGCCGATGGAGCTACCGAAGACACTAAAGCTCTGGGTCAGGTCATTGAAGTTTCTAGTCTCTACCACCAAGGTATCCCCTTCCCAATAACCGCGTGAGTCACCAGAGAATTGGCGAATGCTATCGTCAATATGATCGCGGCCGTCTAGTGGCACGATACGCGCATCGTGAATCATCTCGGTCATGATAACGGCAGTATCCTTACCCAGAATCAACTGCACATTATTGTTGTACAAGTTTGGTGTGAATGGCGGGCCTGAGTTAAAGCCAACGAGACATCGCTCGGACGTGCCCCTATCTTCGGGGCCGTCTTTTGCGATACCGCCCACAACCATGCGCACTGGTCGTGTGCCAGGCTCGTCCGGCCCAAGTCCGCCGATTTGAACCGACACACCCTCAACTGTTTCCGGCACCCGGCCATTGCGAGGATAGGTAATAAGTGAAGTACGAGTGTTATCGCCCCTTCCTGCGTTCTCAACCCAGAACGTGTTGTAGCCACCAACACCGATGTTATTCAACGCTTGCAAACCTGCTTCGGTCTGGCTGGCAATCAAAGCGATGTCTTCGGGTGTAAGAAACTCTTTGTCAGCAAATTGGGTAGGACGCTGCATAGGGACGAAGGAACTAAAATTCCACACGCCGTTTAGATCAGGTTGGCCGTATT
>CALKDE010000359.1 GCA_938082955.1 uncultured Pseudomonadales bacterium | reverse complement strand
CTATTGCAGGAAAAATTCTCTAATGATTGTGCGCTTTTGTGGATTCCCAATCTTAAGCAGTCAGATGCCTGCATCGAATCACAGGCAGGTTATCTGCGAGAGCTAACTGTAGACAATCTATGGATTGCGGCGGAGCTTCTTCTTAACGGATACGACCGACTAAAACTAAAGCGCCTGCGAAAGCTTGGTAAAAGCTTCGATATTCCTGTGTGCGCAGCGGGCGGCGTCTATATGCACGAAGCAGGGCGGCGCATTGTGCAAGATACATTGACGGCAATACGCTTAGGCCAGCCGCTAGCGGAGATTGGCTTCGCCGCTGAGCCAAATTCGCAGAGGCATCTACGTGCCATCGAACAACTTAAAAAGCTATATCCAGCACAGCTTCTCGAAGAGACGCTCATAATCGCTAACCGCTGCGACTTCTCTTTGGATGAGCTTCGCTACGAATACCCATCCGAGCTTGTGCCTAAAGAGCACACGGCACACTCCTGGTTATGGCAGCTAACTAGAGAAGGAATTAAGAAGCGCTGGCCGGGGGGAATCTCAAAGAAGAATCAAAAGCTTATTGAACATGAGATGAGGTTGATAAAACAGCTTTCCTATGAACATTTCTTTCTGACAGTGCATGAGATTGTTTGCTTCGCTGTTGATCAAAACATTTATTGTCAGGGTCGCGGCTCTGCCGCTAACTCTGCAGTCTGTTATTGCCTTGGGATAACAGAAGTGAGTCCCGATCATGCAGAGTTGCTGTTCGAACGCTTTCTCTCCCCCGAGCGCTCTGAGCCACCAGACATTGATGTGGATTTCGAGAATAGCCGCCGCGAAGAAGTGATTCAGCACATCTATCAGAAGTATGGCCGCCATCGCACGGCGATCGCGGCCACAGTCATTACCTATCGCTCTCGCAGTGCCGTGCGTGATGTGGGCAAGGCATTGGGCCTGGATGACGAGCTGATCAACCGCATTGCTAAATCGATCTTCTGGTGGGGAAGCGACTTGCAAGAACAGTTATCGGATTCGGGCGTTGACTATACCGAACCAAAAATCAAGACACTCATAACTGTCTGCCAGTCTCTGATGGGTTTTCCCCGTCATCTATCTCAACACGTAGGAGGCTTCGTTATTAGTCAGGGAGACTTGTCGCATCTAGTTCCTATCGAGAATGCAGCCATGACTGATCGAACTATTATTCAATGGGACAAAGACGATTTGAAATCCTTAGGCCTACTTAAAGTTGATGTGCTCGCGTTGGGCATGTTGAGCGCGATTCACAAGGCGATAGATCTGGTGAATAGCTACACCATCGAAGAAGTAGGTATGGATAGAATTTCTTTGAAGGAGGACTCGAAAGTCTACGACATGATCTGCGAGGCTGACACGGTGGGTGTTTTTCAGATCGAGTCTCGAGCGCAGATGAGCATGTTACCGAGACTAAAACCTCGCAGTTATTATGACCTAGTTATTCAAATTGCGATCGTTAGGCCTGGACCTATTCAAGGGGACATGGTGCACCCTTATTTGGAGCGGCGTAAGAATCCCAGTAAGATTAAATACGAGAGCGAGGCAGTGAGACAGACGCTGGAACGCACTTTGGGAGTGCCAATTTTTCAAGAGCAGATCATGAAGCTGGCCATGGTGGCCGCGGGGTTCTCAGCGGGCGAAGCCGATCAGCTACGGCGCGCCATGGCAGCCTGGAAGAAGAAAGGGGGCCTCGAGCCGTTTCAAGATAGGTTGGTTTCCGGCATGAGAGCCCGCGGCTACAGTGAAGAATTCGCTTTGCGCATTTATAGTCAGATTAAAGGCTTCGGTGACTATGGGTTTCCAGAGTCACACTCGGCTAGCTTTGCGTTGCTCGCCTATGTTTCTTCTTGGTTGAAGTGTTATCACCCTGCTGCGTTTTGCTGCGCTTTGCTTAATAGCCAGCCTATGGGTTTCTATCTGCCTGCACAGTTGATACAGGATGCTACACGTCATGGCGTAGCGGTTCTGTGTGTCAATGTGAATGAAAGCTGTTACGACTCGACTCTTGAGTTTGATAGAAAACTGCCTGATAAGCCTGCGCTGCGTTTGGGTTTCTCTTTGGTAAAAGGTTTGTCTGTGCTTGGGGCCGAGTCAATTTGTCTGGCGCGTAGCTCGGGTCGATTTACATCGGTGCAAGATTTGCTGACAAGAGCTGTATTGAACAAGAAAGACAGTGAAAGTCTTGCGGCGGCTGACGCACTGAACACTCTGAGCGGCGATAGACACAGAGCTTTCTGGACTGTAGCTGGGGCGGATAAACCACTGTCTTTCTCAGATTTTCAGGCAGATAGTCCGGCAGGCGGTCAGGTGCTCGCGATAGAGGAAAGTGGCTTTGGTGTAGATGTGCTGCTGCCCGTTCCGTCTGAAGCTAATAATATAATGGCAGACTACGCTAGCACCGGGCTTACCCTGCGCAGACACCCAGTGGCCTTGCTACGCCCGCACCTCGATTTGTACAAGGTAGCGAGCGCCAGTAGCCTTGCGTCGTTACAGAACGAAAGTCGTATCAAGGCGGTGGGTATTGTCACCAGTAGACAGCGTCCACAGACCGCAGCAGGGGTTACCTTCTTAACCTTAGAAGACGAGAGCGGTTTTGTTAATGTCGTTGTCTGGCCAAGCCTGGGAGAAAAACAGCGGCCTATTGTAAGAAGGGCAGTGCTAATAGGTGTAGTAGGTCATGTGCAGAAAAGCGATGGAGTGATTCATCTCATCGCTAGAGAATTGGTTGACCTTAGCCACTGGTTGGGTGCGATGAATTTGTCATCACGGAATTTTATCTAGTCTTCTTTGATAAAACTAATTACCCTATGCAAAGAAACCATGTAGGTACCAATTTCTTTCGCCGTTTTTCTCACGGTATATCCAGAGCCTGCTGCCGTTATTTTCCCTAGCAACATAATAATCTCGACACACATCGATTCCTGACCACCAATGCGTCTCTATCCGTTCGGGCCCACTTACGATAGCGATAGGTTTGCGATAAAAAAGCCTGCCCTTGTTGATGTTGAGTTGCTTAGGCTCTTTCAGCAACCACAAAGGCCTGGGGTTTTCAGAAACTTCTACAGGCATCGCTATCCTGCCTCTTCGATTCAGTTTCTCTTTGTAGTTAAGCTGCAAGCTCGCATATTCGGGACAATGCTGTGTCGCGTTACTAACACTCTTTACATGATTATCGCCAAATCGCGCCTGCAACTGTTCTATAAATTGAATAAGATTACTGTCACTATAAGATGGCGAACCTGATGACTCATCTTTTAGCAAAGAATCGCTCTTAGTAAAGAAGGCATCAAATTTTTTGACTTCAATTTTGATGGCGACTACCGGATCTGGAATAGACAATTTGTCGAAATGAGCCTTCAACAATAAGGTGAGATGTTGTTGTGAACGACTTGCCATTCGTAAGCCGATATTAATTTCGGTGCTGTCACGTTTCTCATGAAGCAAGAATAAAACTAGGCTGCTAGTGCTAAGGTCTCGCCGCTGTAAGAAGTCGCAAAGCTGCGCTAATAACGCATCGGCAATCGGCAACAGCCGATCTAGGTTTTCAATCCCGTAAGGTAGATCATAGGATGCAGCGAATGCTGGTGGAGGAATATAATTGAGCGTCGGCTCGGCTGCCTTTCCTAGCGCCTTATTTAGTTGATTAACAAAGTTGCTGCCGAAGCGTTTACATAATCCATCGCTAGGTAAGCGCCAGATATCCCTTAAATGACGAATTCCCATATTAAGAAGCCGCCGTCTTTGTTCCTTGTTTAGCTCTAGTACATCGGTGGAGAGTTGACCTAATGCCGAGCGTAAGTTTTCTGGGCGATAGACCAGCGCATTGTGTCCGGACCTAGCTAGCAATAAGCTGCCGCTGACAGTGGGGCTGGCTGCATAAAAGAAACCATCTGCTAAATCCCACTGCTGTAATTGTTCTTCTACGAGTTTCTGCAACTTTTGATGAATAACATCGATGCCAGCAAAATATTTTAAACTACTGCGTACTTCGCAGATTAATGCTTGGGGATGAAAGCTTACTGTAGAGCTAACGCTTTGCATGTGGCCGGCTAATTGATCGA
>CALKDE010000358.1 GCA_938082955.1 uncultured Pseudomonadales bacterium | reverse complement strand
AAAGACGCCCTATGCTAGGAAGCTGGTGCGACTCACGCGAGTCGGCAGTGGCGATAAAGAGTTTATTTTCCTGCCGCGTCATGGCGCTGGCCACAAAATTCCCCCTCACCAGATCAACTATCGCGCGAATATAGCGGCACTTTTGGAGCTGGGTGTTACTGAGATCGTCGCCGTTAATGCGGTGGGTGCTATTCACGGCGATTTACTTCCAGGATCCATCGCTGTGCCGGATCAGTTAATCGACTACAGCTATTCACGCGACGTCTCTTTCTACGACGGCAAGTTAAAGAAGGTGCATCACATTGACTTCACCAATCCTTATAGCGACGCTATTCGCGAGCGCATTTTACAAGCCGCAAGGAGGGTCAACTCGCGTTCGCAAACCCGCTGCGAAGTTATGCCCAGCGGTGTCTATGCCTGCACGCAAGGGCCGAGGTTGGAGACCGCCGCAGAGATTCGGCGCTTAGCGAAGGATGGGTGCGATATGGTAGGAATGACAGGCATGCCGGAAGCCTCGCTAGCTCGCGAGCTGGAAATAGACTATGCAAGTCTAGCGCTCTGCGTAAATTGGGCGGCAGGCCTATCGGAGGAGGCTATTACCCTGGAAGGCATTCATTCGGTGTTAGAGGGCGGCATGCAGTATGTCTCTGCGGTGATTGCCGAAATCGTGCAGCACAGTTGAGAATAGAAAACTGAGTCGAGGGGGTGGAGCTAGTTCGCTTCTTCAAAATCGAATTCGGGCAAGGGAAGAGGTGGTGGTTCGTAGGGTTCTACGAGTATGACGATGCCCATCGCTGGGTGATCGATATAGTGGAATTCTGCACTGCGCATTTCTCGGCTCTGCTGCAGATGAAAAACACGATTGATACCCTGCTGTAAGTTCTGCCGGCCTTTCTCAATCGAATCTAAATCGCTTTTCATCGCCCTAGGAATCGCTGGTAGTTGCCATTCGCTTTCACGGTCGAGTGAAGCACTGTATTCGGTCAGCCATAGGTTGCTATCAATGACGATGCGGTCCCTGTTCTCGTTGAAGCGCAAGGTGATTGCTCCCTGCAGTTCGTGTTGATCATCAAAGCGCAGCCCGCCCTGAACATATAAAGGTATCGCATCTGTGGGGTCGGCAATCGATTCGCGCCACAGCCCGTGAAACAGGAGTCTGTGTTCCGCCGAGCGTTCGAGTGCACGGTTAGTCTGTTGAAAATCGCTGTCCTGGGGAGTCAGCTGCAAGTGAGGGGCTCTTAAGAAGTCGAAGAACTTGAATTCACCTTCGGGGCGAGCAGGCTGTGGTCCAGTGGCTAAAATCTGCGCTAGGCGCTCGCTTCGTTCGCTAGCAGTCAACGCTTCTTCGTCACGCTCGATAGGTGTTTCTTCGATTACAGCGAGAGAGTTCTGCTCTGATATAGCAGTCGCTGCAGCGATCATTTGATCGGTGATTAATAAATCGCTTAGCTGATCGAGTCTACGCAGTGGGTTTGGGTAGCTCAGTTCATTGCGTTCAGCTTGCCAAAACTCTTTGTCTTTATCGGCTAATGAATCGTTGCTGAAGATGGAGACTTCGATCTGAAACCAACGTTGCGATGTCTGGGCCTGCGCCGTGCTGGAAATTGAAAGGAGCAGGGCAGACCACAGTGCACAGGACAGCACCGCTTTTATCCAGTGCGCAGGGGCAATAGCAAGAGGGAAATACTTGTTTGGCAAGTGCTGCATTAAGAGTCTGGCTTAGGCCGCCTTGGGTTCCACAAGTTTGAAGTTATCCAGTAATTCACTGATGAAGTCCAGTTTATCAGCGCCCTCATCGCAATTGTGTGTGAATTGCAGGCTGTTGGCACCGCCCAATTTGTAAGTCTGCGGGTCGTTCTGAATCATCTCCACAAGAGACATTGGGTCTATAGGTGTCTGCGTCTTGAATTCGATGCGGCCGCTCTTCACATTCGCATCGATTTTCTT
Source organism: uncultured Pseudomonadales bacterium (assembly GCA_938082955.1). Taxonomy (GTDB): domain Bacteria; phylum Pseudomonadota; class Gammaproteobacteria; order Pseudomonadales; family Pseudohongiellaceae; genus UBA9145. The sequence continues at coordinate 1,053 of CALKDE010000358.1, read as the reverse complement.
AATGCCGTATTTTTCTGCTTTTAACTTTAATTGTGTAACGCGAAATAATAATTTCAATGGCTCTGGTAATAGGCCGAAGCGATCGATCATCTCCACCTGAAGTTCCCGCAGGTCGTCGTCATCCAGCGAGGAGGAAATTCGTTTGTACATAATGAGACGAAGGTGCACGTCCGGGAGATAATTTTCTGGTATCAGCGCAGGTATGCGCAAATTAACGTCAACAGATTTGTCGAGATCTAGATCTAGATCCGGGCGACGGCCAGATTTGATTGCGGCGACTGCCTGTTCCAGCATCTGTGTGTATAAAGAGAAGCCAATTTTTTGCATATGGCCACTTTGTTCATCGCCTAGCAGTTCCCCGGCGCCTCGAATTTCGAGGTCGTGACTAGCCAGGGTGAAACCAGCGCCGAGGGTTGATGCAGCTTGAATAGCCTCGATGCGCTTGTTGGCATCTGCGCTGAGTTTGCCGTCATTTGGTAACAGCAGATAGGCATAGGCCTGATGATGTGAGCGGCCAACCCTGCCGCGCAGTTGATGTAACTGTGCGAGACCGAACTTATCGGCGCGGTGGATAAGAATGGTGTTCGCACTAGGAATGTCGATACCCGTCTCGATGATGGTCGTGCATACCAGGATGTTATAGCGCTTGTGGTAGAAGTCAGCCATGACCTTTTCTAGATCGCGTTCCGGCATCTGTCCATGGGCGACGCAGATGCGAGCCTGCGGGATGAGGCGGCGCAGGTGCTCGGCGGTGTTCTCTATGGACTTTACTTCGTTGTGTAGATAGAAGACCTGCCCCCCTCTGAGCAGTTCTCGAGAAACTGCTTCTAGGATTAGGCTGTCTTGTTCCTGGCGAACGAATGTTTTCACCGACAGTCGGCGTGCTGGTGCTGTGACGATAAGAGAGAGATCGCGTATACCGGAAAGCGCCATGTTGAGCGTCCTTGGTATAGGTGTGGCGGTAAGAGTTAGAATGTCCACATTGGCGCGTATTGATTTGAGCTTTTCTTTTTGGCGCACGCCGAAGCGATGCTCCTCGTCAATAATCAGCAT
>CALKDE010000357.1 GCA_938082955.1 uncultured Pseudomonadales bacterium | reverse complement strand
ATTGAGAACGAGCGTACTGGAAAAAAGTGCCTCACCGTTATCAATGCGGACCTGACCTATGATGCCGGTAGAAACGCATTTCCCATCATTACCACTCGTAAGAGTTTCTGGAAGGCTGCTATTGGCGAACTTCTCGGATATCTGAAGGGCTTGGACAATGCCGCAGACTTTCGTGCACTGGGTACTAAATCATGGGATGCGAATGCCAACGAAAACGCGGCATGGTTGAGTAATCCTGCGCGCAAGGGTGTTGATGACATGGGTCGGGTCTATGGCGTTCAAGGGAGAAGTTGGCAAAGGCCGGATGGAACAAGCATTGATCAATTGAAGAAGATAGTCGACAATCTTAAGCGAGGCGTGGACGACCGTGGCGAGATATTGACGTTCTATAACCCTGGCGAGTTCGATCTAGGCTGTCTTCGTCCGTGTATGCACACCCATACGTTTTCTTTACTCGATGACGTGCTTCATCTTACTAGCTATCAGCGCTCCTGTGATGTACCACTTGGGCTTAACTTCAATCAGATTCAAGTTTTTACTCTGTTGGCACTAGTGGCGCAGATTACAGGTAATTCGGCGGGGCTTGCCTATCACAAGATCGTCAATGCCCATATCTACGAAGACCAGCTTGAATTAATGCGCGATGTTCAGTTACAGCGCGAGCCGTTCGATCCTCCACAGTTGCATATCAATCCGGATATAAAATCACTTGAAGATATTGAGTCGTGGGTAACTCTGAAGGATTTCGAAGTCGATGGTTATGAACACCATGATTCCATCGCCTATCCATTTTCAGTTTAATTCTCTCGAATCTATTTATCTTTAAAGAGCACATACTATGAAACTCGCATTGATATGCGCTATGTCTGAGAATCGAGTGATCGGACGTGACAACGGTTTACCTTGGCACCTTTCTGAAGACCTGAAATATTTCAGACGTACCACCATGGGGAACTGCATGATAATGGGGCGTAATACCTGGGAGTCTATAGGGCGCGCGTTACCTGGAAGAACCAGTATCGTCATTACTAGCAATGCAGAGTATCAGGCAGAGGGTGCCGAAGTGGTCGGGTCCTTACAGCAGGCGATTGAGCGCGCCGAAGCAGTATCTAAGCAGACGGATAGCATCCAGGCCTTCGTAATCGGTGGTGCGGTGTTATATCAAGCGGCGCTGCCACTTGCAGATACGCTGCATCTCACGCGTGTGCATGCGCAAGTCGAAGGGGATACTATTCTTCACGAATTCGACGAGTCGAATTGGAAAGAAACTTCACGTGAGCAATATAAGCACGATGAATCTAATCAATATGATTACAGTATCTGCGTAATGCAGCGTATAAGCTAAGCTTCGTCCACCCTAGCTACAATATCTTTAACAATGCCTTCGACTTACGCTGGTAGTTGTAGAGTTCTTGCCTTTGTTCAGGCAAATCGCTAAGTTCCACCTCTAAAAATCCCTTTCCCAAAAACCAGTGCGATGCAACAGTAGTTAATACGAAGATTTTCTTGATACCTGCCGCCTTGGCTTGACTCTCAAGGCTGCTCAGGAGGCGATCGCCATAGCCATTCTTCTGGAAGCTATTGTCGATAGCGATGCAGGCAATCTCTGCGAAGCCTTCTCCGAGCGGATAGAGTGCGGCACAGGCAATGACGGAGTTTTCTAACTCAACGATCTTGAAATTATCGATTTCTGTCTCTAGCAATTCGCGAGAACGCTCTACCAGCGAACCGTTCTCTTCTAAAGGCCTAATGAGTTTGAGTATGCCGGCGACGTCTTCAATCGTTGCGACGCGTAAATCCTCAAAGCTATCACTGCTAATTAGCGTGCCGTTTCCTTGTCGTGTAAACAGTTCGCGTATTAGAGCGCCATTCTCCTTGAAGCTAATCAGGTGCGAGCGATGAACTTTATTAGAATAGGCGCGCAGGCAGGTATCGAGTGCACGACTGATGCACTGCGACTCCTCATCTAACTTGGCAAGTTTGTCTGCATAGAATCTAGCGTCATCTCCGCTTAATGAAGCAACCAAGCTACCGTCATCATCGAGTACGCCGGCACGTGGAATCATTAGAATCAGTTTTTCTGCTTGCAGTGCTACGGCAGCCTCTGTCGCTACTTCTTCTGCAGATAGGTTAAAGATTTCGCCCGTTAGCGAATAACCCAAATTCGAAAGCAGCACGATATTATTCTGTTCCAGCTGTTGGTGGATTGCAGGAGCGCGTATTTTTCTCACGTTTCCCGTGTATTGATAGTCAATGCCATCGTGAATGCCAGCGGGTTTGGCTGTTACGAAATTTCCTCGACAAAGACGTACATCACAGTCCTGCATTGGGGAGTTACTTATGCCCATGGATAAGAGAGCTTCGAGTTTTGCGCTTTCTCCACCGACAACGCGTGTCACGGTCTCGATGCAGTCTGCTTCTGTGATGCGAATATTGCGATGATAGGATGAGACCTTGGCATTATTTTCTAGCGCGGCAGAAATCTGTGGTCTAGCACCATGAACGAGTACTAGCTTTACGCCAAGGCTGTGTAGTAGTTTTAGGTCATAAACAACGTTAGGTAGGTTCTTGTCCGCCAACGCTTCGCCGCTCAATAGCACGACGAATACTTTTCCTCTATGTGTATTGATATAACTTGTTGAGGCACGAAACCATTCGATCATGCCAATGCTATCTTGTTCGTTGTCCATCATTCGAATCTCGCTAATTTTCCGTTACAGGCAATGATGGCTAATCATCTTTTGCAGCACATTGATGCAGGGCTCGATCATATCTATCGACATATATTCATCAGGCTGATGAGCCTGATCGATATTACCGGGGCCCATTATTATAGTATCCATTCCTAATTCTTGCAGGAAAGGGCCTTCAGTTCCAAAGGCTACGCTGATGCCCGAGTGACCAGTAAGTTTCTCAGCGGTTTTTAATAGGGCGCTGTTCTCGTCAGCAAAGAAAGCAGGCACGCCGGTAAACAAGGCAGTTAACTCAAATTGTATACCTAGTGGGTCCATTAAAGTCGCGATTCTATTTCTTATCTGGGCACGCACAGTTTCAATGTGCATGCCCGGCATCAGCCGAATATCGAATTCCAATTCACAATGGCCACAGATTCGATTGGGATTGTCACCACCATGTATAACGCCGAGATTTAGTGTTGGGTGAGGAATACTGAATAGATCACTGTTGTACCTGCATTTCAATTCTTCGCGGTAGGTCATTAGATCCGAAATTACCGCATGCATGGCATCGAGTGCATTGTTACCTAAAGAAGGATCGGAGGAATGGCCACTGCGTCCCAGTAATCGAATGGAATCCATCATGATACCTTTGTGTGCCTTTACCGGCCGTAGGCCGGTCGGTTCACCGATGATAGCGGCACGTGCTTTAGGTCGGCCCAACTCAGCGATACTGCGTGCGCCCTGCATAGATGTCTCCTCGTCCGCCGTCGCGAGAACGATGAGAGGTTCTTTGAAGCTTTTGTCCAAAA
>CALKDE010000356.1 GCA_938082955.1 uncultured Pseudomonadales bacterium | reverse complement strand
TACCAAGTAAATAAACAACAGTCTCAGGGTCTGAAAGTAAATGATTGAAATCAATAATTTAACAAAAATCTTCGACCAATTTACCGCCATTGATGACCTCTCCTTTACTGTGAAGGAAGGCGAGGTGCTCGGATTTCTCGGTCCCAATGGTGCGGGTAAATCCACGACCATGAAACTAATCACCGGATTTCTATCTGCTAGTCATGGCACGGTAAGCATCGACGGCTTTGATATCAGCAAGAGGCCAATCGAGGCGAAGTCTCTTATGGGCTACCTGCCGGAGGGAGCGCCTTCTTACGGAGATATGACAACCTTGGAGTTTCTCAATTTTGTGGCGCAGGTTCGTGGCTATCGAGGAGAAGAGATTACTAGGCGTGTAAAGCATGTGCTGGATGAAGTAGAGCTAAATTCAGTTAGCCAACAAACTATAGAAACCTTGTCCAAGGGTTTTAAGCGTCGCGTAGGTCTAGCGCAAGCGATCATGCACGATCCCAAAGTGCTGATCTTGGATGAACCGACAGATGGCCTTGACCCAAATCAGAAACACCATGTCCGTGAACTGATCAAGAATCTAGCCCGCGACAAGATCGTCATCATCTCTACCCATATATTGGAAGAGGTGACAGCGGTATGCAGTCGCGCGATCATCATCGCACAAGGAAAAATTGTCGCAGATGGTACGCCTGCCGAACTCGAAATGCGTTCAAAATACCATCAGGCGGTGAGTGTTCGCCTGAGCGAGAACTACGATTTGGCAGCCGACCTGGTTGACCTTGCACAAGTGGGTGAGGTCGAGAAGGACAGTGAAGACGACATGGTTTTTCGTATCCTAGCGAATGAAGGCAATTCAATATTTTCTCAGGTATCGGAGATCGCGCAGTCCAAGCACTGGCCGGTTACCGAGTTTCATGTCAGTCGCGGACAACTTGAAGATGTGTTCAGGACGGTGACGCTGCCGGCACAAGGAGCTGAGTAATGGGGAATTTACTAATTATCTTTAAGCGCGAACTACTTAGCTATTTTGCAACACCATTGGCATACATTTTTATTGTTATTTTTTTAGTGGTGAATGGCTTCCTAACTTTCGACTTCGGCGGTTTCTATGCTAGAGGTCAAGCCGACCTAGCACCATTTTTTGCCTTTCATCCTTTTCTTTATTTGTTTATGGTCCCTGCTATTGCAATGACTATGTGGGCGGATGAAAGAAAAGCTGGAACTATTGAGTTACTTCTAACGCTACCGATAAATCTCAGAGATGCAATTCTTGGAAAATATTTAGCAGCTTGGGCCCTAATAGGGATTGCGCTTTCGTTGACATTTCCGATTTGGATAACAGCGAATTACTTAGGCGATCCCGATAATGGAGTGATATTTGCCGCCTATGTTGGCAGTTGGTTTATGGCGGGAGCTTATCTGGCGATAGGCGCTTGTTTATCAGCGTGCACTAAGAATCCTGTAATCGCTTTCATACTAACAGTTACCATTTGCGTAATTTTTGTTCTGCTTGGCTATCCTTTTTTATTGGGCATGTTAACCGGCTGGGTTCCTCAGATTATTATTGACGCAATATCATCAATGGGATTTTTAACTCACTTTGATTCTATTTCAAAAGGGGTTTTCGATGTTCGTGACTTTTTGTTCTTCGGTGTGTTTATCGCGGCCTGGCTCTTGGCTAGTGCCGTAGTAATCGAACTTAAGAAAGCCAGTTAAGGAAGAGCAGACTTATGAATACCAATTTTCTATTTTCTCGAATCGGATTGTTAGCCATTTCTGTAGGGCTAGTAATTAGTGTATTAGTTATTAGTTCCTTGCCCAGTGTAAGGATCGATCTTACCGAAGATGATCTGTATTCACTCTCGCCGGGCACAAAAAATATTGTTTCCAATTTGCAGGGTCCTTTAGAAATAATGTTCTTCTATTCGGAAAGCGCTACTGAAGATACTCCTCAAATCCGAACTTATGCAAATAGAGTCCAGGAACTGCTGAGAGAAATCGTAATCGCTAGCAACAATCGACTTAGCTTAAGTGTTATCGACCCTCAGCCATTTTCCGAAGAGGAAGATTTGGCAACCCAGTTTGGCATACAGGCAGTCCCAATCTCTCAGGGAGCGCCGGGTATATATTTTGGTCTGGTCGTAGCTCAGCCGGAGGATCGAGAGAACAATCCACAGGGTAGAGCGGCCGAAACTTTACCCCTTATCCGACCTGAGCTGGAGCAGTTTCTTGAATATGAATTCATGAAATTGATTACTAAGGTTAATGAGCCAGATTTACAAGTAGTCGGTCTGTTAACGGAATTGGACATCGATGGTGGTTTCGATCCGGTCGCAGGTCAAGCAACCCAGCAGTGGATGATCATGGACATTATTCGGCAACTCTACGCTGTGCAGCGCGTCGACAAGTCAGCGAGCAAGATCGATGAAGAGATCGACATTCTGATGATTGTGCATCCGCAGGGCCTGTCAGAACAAATGCTCTATGCGATCGATCAGTTTGTGCTCACTGGTGGCAAGGCTATAGTTTTCTTAGACCCGAATGCCGATTCTATGGTCAGTCGCACGCAGCAGGGTAATCTGATTCCTGCTGGTATGAGTTCAGAATTACCCGGCCTGCTTGAGGCTTGGGGGATAGAATTTCCTGGCGGCAAAGTGCTCACCGACAACGAGCTTGCACTACGCGTATCTATGGGGCAGGGCCAGCGGCCTATCGCCCACCTCGGCATGTTAGGGGTGCAGCGAAATTTTTTAACGCAAAGCGACATTGTCACCAGCCGGCTTGAGACCATTAATATGTCTTCCCCTGGTGTGATTCGTCAGGCGGAAGGGGCAAGCACTCGCTTCGAGCCGTTGATGGTTTCATCGAACGATTCGATGTTAATGGATGCTGGATTACTCGAGGATGTTACCGATCCATCTATTTTATTCGACGAGTTTATCTCTGAAGGCATAAGCCATACCATCGCCGCGAGAATTAGCGGCGTTATCGAGACGGCGTTTCCCGATGGTAGGCCTGTCACGGAAGTAGAAGCTCTTGATGAAGAAATCACAGCAATTGAAGAAGAAAGTACTGATGTGGCAGCAGTCGAGGAAGAGCCGGCCTCCGAACACCGTAGCAGCTCAAACAGCGAAGTGAATATTTTAGTCTTCGCAGATACAGACATGCTCGGTGATAGGATGTGGGTCCAGGTCGGTCAATTTATGGGCCAGCGTATACCGCGACCATTTTCTAACAATGGTGACATGGTGATCAACGCGCTAGATAACCTCAGCGGCGGGGCAGACCTTTCCAGTATCCGTGGCCGTGGAACTTACTCGCGACCATTTACTAAAGTAATCCAATTACAGCGTCAGGCAGATGATCGCTTAAGGGTTGAAGAAGCTGAATTGCTTGATCGCCTTGCCGAAGCTGAAGAGGCACTTGCCGAGTTAAACCAAGATGAGAATGGCGAACTAATCGGCCAGGTAACACCAGAGATTCAAGCAGAAGTCGATCGGTTCAACGAACAGATGCTAGAAACCCG
>CALKDE010000355.1 GCA_938082955.1 uncultured Pseudomonadales bacterium | reverse complement strand
CGCGGAAAACATACGCAGCAGTCTGAATAATAGTAGTCCAACAGAAATTGCTCAGCGCATGAACTTGGACTACGAAAATCCTGAGGGCTTACTCTATCCTGACACCTATTTCTACACGAAGGGAACTCTGGATATTGAGTTGTTGTTGAGAGCAAATGAAAGACTCGATACTGTACTGAGCCAGGCTTGGGAATCACGACTTGGCGCCTTGCCCTATGCCAATTCCTATGAGGCGCTTACTATGGCCTCCATTATCGAGAAGGAATCGGCAAGTAACAGCGAGCGTGCTCTTATCGCAGGTGTCTTCGTAGCTCGGCTAGACTTAGGCATGCGGCTGCAGTCCGATCCGACGACTATCTATGGAATGGGAGATCGTTATGCAGGTAATATCAGGCGAGCAGATTTATTAGAGGAGACTCCCTATAATACCTATCGAATCGATGGTATGCCGCCGACACCGATCGCGTTAAGCGGGAAAGAGTCGATCGTAGCAGCGCTTAATCCCTCTGCTTCTGACTATTTGTATTTTGTGGCAAGAGTCGATGGGAGTCATCAATTCTCGCGAACATTGGAAGAACATAATGCCGCCGTTCGCGAGCACCAGCTAGGCTCCAGCAACTAGTCTCTAACAACCTGGCCGAAATCCCAGAGTTAGGCCAAGCTGCCGCGGTATTGTGAATTGGACACAAAAGTGAAAATAATGACAAATAAGCGAGGATTCTTTTTAACTTTGGAAGGTGCAGAGGGAGTAGGCAAGAGTACGAATATTGAGTTCATCACGCAGTATCTAGAACAGCGCGGAATCGACTATGTGCTTACTCGAGAGCCGGGCGGTACCCAACTGGGGGAAAAAATAAGAGAGCTCTTGCTTGCGGTACACGAAGAGTCGATGTCGGAGTTAACCGAGTTGTTACTCGTCTTTGCCGCTAGAGCACAGCACTTAGACAAAATTATAGAGCCCGCACTCGCGGCAGGGAAATGGGTGGTCTGCGATCGCTTTACTGATGCGACATTTGCCTACCAAGGAGCGGGACGGGGACTGAGCATGGAGACGATAGGCGAACTGGAGTCTATGGTGCAGGGCGAGCTGCGACCTGACCTGACACTCATCTTAGACCTCGACCCCGAGATTGGAATGCAAAGGGCAAGCAATCGGGGCGAGCTTGACAGATTCGAGCGAGAACAGATGAGCTTTTTTCGTCACGTCAGGCAAGGCTATCTTGATATCGCACAAGCGGAACCTGAGCGCTGTACAGTGATCGATGCCGCCAAGTCCTTAAAGGATGTCAAACTGGATTTGTTGGCTGCCTTAGAGCAGGGCCTTTCAAAAATCACATAAAGTAAAAATTAATGACCGAGACCACGTCGAATTCAGTAAATTTTTTAAGCGCGCCATTTCCTTGGCAGGGTGCTCAGTGGACACAACTTAGCCGCGCATTCGCTGCCAGTGTGTTGGCACACGCCTATCTGTTTAGTGGCAGCGAAGGTTTAGGTAAATCCCTGTTCGCCGACGGCTTTGCGCGATACCTTCTGTGTCTGAATCCCATTGCTCAAAATACTGTAGGCAGACTCGCAGATACGGATGTTGCCTGCGGAACCTGCAAAAACTGTCTCAAAGGCGGGGTGGGTAACCACCCTGACATTCTAACAATCGAGCCGGAACAGGGCAGCAAGAACATCAAAATTGATCAGATACGCTGGCTGTCAGAATTCGTGATTCGCAGCAGTCATTCTGGCGGAGCAAAAGTGGCAATCATAGCGAACGCACATCTTCTAAATACCAATGCGGCGAACGCTTTATTGAAAACCTTGGAAGAGCCCAACAGCAATACTCACGTTTTTCTGGTGTCCGATCACCCGGGTCGACTCGTGGCGACGATACGGAGTCGGTGCCAGAAGCTCGCATTTCAAGCCCCGCGTGCAGACATTGCTGCTCCTTGGTTGCAGGCTATCATCGGCGCCGGGAACGTAGGCTCTATACTTGAAGCTAGTGACATGAGGCCGCTCATTGCACTGCAGTTAGCACAAGGGGACTCGTTGCAGGCTAGGGCGCAATTCTTGCAAAGTATCTGTGACGTAAAAAAAGGTAAGAAATCAATTCAACAAGTGCTCGCACTAATCGCCAAGAATGGAGAATCGGAGGTATTGCAGCATTTCTCGGCATTCTTGTCTAAGCTTACTAAATACAGTCTAACCGGCATCCAAGAGAACGAAGGCGATCCTACGCTTCAAAGTATGTACACCCTGCTGGTTCCTTCCAAGGAGAAGTCACTCGCGCAGGCAGTAGCCAGTTCGCTAGCACTTTTCTATACCGAGGTAGAGACGGCGCGAAGACAACTGGCCTCGAGCACAAACCCAAATCCACAACTCATTATGGAGTCTATTCTGTGGCAATGGAGTAAGCTAAACCTTCACAGTTAAATAGTGCACAGTATTTATAAGCAGTAGCAGCAGAGGAGGTCGCTCATTATAGCCAGCACAGCCATTCTTTCGATTCGTATAGACAGCCTGGACACACTTAAAAGTGCTTACATGCCGTTCTTAAAGAATGGCGGCCTATTCTTACCTGTCACAGCGATCCACCAAAGAGCAGGACTCTCGGCTCGCCCCTATAAGTTCAAAGACAGCGTGTGCCTGCTACTACAACTTCTTGATGATTCACAACGGTACTTTTGCCTAACTAAAATTGTCTGGATAACACCGTCTAAAATTCGTGGCGATCGCTGTAAAGGGATCGGCTTGCACTTCCATAGAAGTGACTCACAGATTAGATCATTGATCGAAGCCAGACTTAGCACTTACAAAAGTAAGTCAGGGCCATCGCAGACGCTTTAGAGTTTGCTGTGCTGCGGGTATTTAAATTAGATCTACAGTTCGATGCGCTTAGCAACGTGGCTGGCGATAGCAAGGCTGGCCGTAAGCCCCGGCGACTCCATACCGAAAAGCTGAATCAAGCCGGGTATGCCGTGCGCGCTTTGGCCTTGGATTTCGAAGTCGGCAGCTGCTGCGCCTAGTTTTGATAATTTCGGTCTAACTCCAGAGTATGCCGGCTTTAGGTCGCTCGCTTTAATCTTAGGGAAATAAGAAGAGATACTCTTCGCGAAGGCTTCCGCCTTGTTGCCGTCAATCTCGAAATCGATATGCTCGATGTACTCTGTATCTGGCCCGAATTTAAGTTGCGACGACATATCCATTGTCGCGTGAATTCCCAGGCCAGTCGTATTCGCTTCGGGCATTGGATAGATTAAATGAGAAAAAGGATTGCGCCCACGGTAGTCGAAGTAGTCGCCCTTGCAATAATGAAGCTTGGGAATAGTGTTGGCTGGCACGGCAGATACAGACTGTGCAATAGATTGAGCCTCTAGCCCGGCCGCATTGATTATTCGTTGGCAAGTAAACTGATACCGTTCAGAGCTTTTATTTTCATCGAGTAGGCAATGCACGAGGAAGGCGTCGGCCTCAGTGTCAATTTTATCTACGCGTGAGTAGGGCGCAAATTGTACGCCAAGATTTTCTGCTAGATGCAACAGGCTTTGCATGTAGCTGTGGCTATCTATGATTCCAGTGGAGGGGGAATGCAAGGCGACATCAGCTTCGATCTGAGGTTCTAATTTTTGTAGCTGCTCCCTATTCAAAAGTTGCAGGTCTAATACGCCATTGGCGATTGCTTTTTGCTTAAGCTGCTGAAGCGCTGCGATTTCTGAATTTTTTGCGACTATAAGCTTGCCAACTTTCCGATGCGGGATATCGAACTGTTCGCAGTGATTATACAGTAGCTGTTTGCCCGCAACGCAAAGCTCTGCTTTTAAGCTGCCTGTCGGATAGTAGATGCCGGCATGAATTACCTCGCTATTTCGACTGCTTATGTGCTGCCCAAAACTCGATTCGCGCTCTAGGATCACAATGCTTATATCTTGATTTTTGTATTTCTTAGCAAGTTCATAAGCGATGGCCAAACCAATCACGCCCGCGCCAATCACACAAATATCAAAACCATCCCTATTACTCATACATCTTGCCTTGGTGTTCCTAAAGCGAAACGCCGCTAACCTTTAATCGCTGACAATATTTCTGAAAGTCAAATTGATGCGCGCTTCGGCTAGTGCTTTTTCCTTTGGTAGCTGATGCAACCAATGTTGCTGCATTGTACCTGCCATAATAAGCAGGCTTGCATGACGCAGCGATAGTTTATATTTTTTCGCCGGCACCTGATGTTTCTGCTTTAACTCAAAAATTCTTTCTGCACCTAAGCTTACAGAGGCGATCACTGGAGCGGCGCCTAGCTCTGCTTCATCGTCTGCATGCCAAGCAACGCTGTCTTGGCCATTTCGGTAAAAGTTGATCAAGACAGAATTAAAAGTGCTGCCACTTAAATCGGCGACGCGCTCGTGAATAGTCTTTACTGTTTCATTCCATGGCTGGGGGCTGAGTCTCACGCCCGAGTAGCCATACTCGCTCATCGAATCACCCATCCAGCATTGCAGTCGTGGTATGGCCCGTAGCTTACCGGCAATTTTGAGGTGCTCTTGTTGCCAGGGAATATCCGCAATAAGAGTTTTAAGCATCTGGTCAGCCTTAGCTCGGCAAAAAATCTGCGGATACTCTAGCAGTTCCGCGTTGCCGATCGGATGCTTAATTGCTTGACTTGAAGGCTGATCGCCGTCGAATAAATTGGCCTGCATGCTGGGTCTTATATTCTCGTGAGTGTAGCTAAGGCATAATGCCGCTTTGGGTGTGTGCGTGAAAGCACGCTGCTGGACTCTAGCAATAAAAGGATACAGGAACTTGGAACCATTTGATTACGATTTGTTTGTTATCGGAGCAGGCTCAGGCGGCGTGCGTGCGTGTCGGATAGCGGCCAGTTTAGGGGCAAGGGTAGCTGTCGCAGAGGAGCGGTATTTCGGTGGCACATGCGTAAACGTAGGCTGTGTGCCGAAGAAGTTGTTTAGCTATGCCGCGCACTATTTCGATGATTTTGAAGACAGCAAGGGATTCGGCTGGGAGTTCGATAACCTGCGCTTTGACTGGAGTGTTCTCAAGGCCAATAAAGACCTTGAAATCAACAGATTAAATGGCCTGTATAAATCGATACTTAATTCCAACGAGGTAGATGTCTTCGAGGCTCGCGCCAGAATATCTGGCCCCAATGAGATACAGGTCGACGGCAAGACCCTAAGCGCCAAGCACATATTGGTAGCTGTTGGTGGCTGGCCCTGGACTCCTAAGTTTCCCGGCAGCGAGTTAACCGTAAGTTCCAATGATGTATTTGCCATGGATCAGCTGCCAGCCGAGATTGCTGTTATGGGTGGAGGCTACATAGCGGTGGAGTTCGCCAGCATCTTCAGTCGGCTTGGCTGCAAGACTAGCCTGATCTACCGCGGAGACCAGCTATTACGAGGCTTTGATGAGGATATACGGAAGTTTATCACCGCGGAGATTGGTACTCATGTTGATTTATATCTCGAGCAAGATATTTCTGAAATAGTTAAAGAAAACAATAAGTTAGAAGTCGTTTTTAAATCCGGTTCTAAATTAAGCTGTGAGATGGTACTCGCCGCAACTGGCCGACTTCCACTAACTGACGACCTGGGCTTAGATACGGTTGCTGTCCAGCTAGCAAAGAATGGTGCTATCAAGGTTAACGATCATTTTCAGACAGCTGAGCCTAGCATATATGCGGTAGGCGACGTTATCGACCGAATTGCCCTTACCCCGGTTGCCTTGGCGGAAGGCCAGATCGTCGCCAGGGCCCTATTTTCAGGCGATGCAAAAGCTATGGACTATAAAAACATCGCCACAGCTGTATTTTGCCATCCAAATATCGGCACAGTTGGCTTGTCTGAACAGGAGGCTCTAGAGGGCGGATTAGAGATTGATATTTACCAGAGCACGTTTAGACCGCTGAAACACACGCTAAGTGGGCGAGATGAAAAATCTATGATCAAAATGATTGTCGATCGTCAGTCAGACCGCGTCGTCGGTTTACATATTGTTGCTGCGGATGCCGGTGAGATCGTTCAGGGATTATCTGTTGCCATAAACTGTGGCGCAACCAAGGCTGACTTTGACCGAACCATTGGGATACATCCAACACTAGCTGAAGAGTTGGTCACAATGCGCACTAAGCGCGCGGCTGTGTAGATTCCAATCGTGGCTTAGGTGCGCGCTATCAGTAGTTTAAGCGGCGTTCCTTTAAACATGGGCTATTCTACTATTTCCGGTAATAAAGATTACCGGAAATAGTGAATGTGGACAAGAGGCGGTCAATCCTACCTGCCAATAACAGCAAAATGTTTCAATCCTCAGGCTGTTAATCTATCTGACTAAAGTTCGTTGGTTAATTGATACAGAGGTATTTGGACTCCAAGGGTCCGTCCTTGAAGGATAGCCCTCTCGGCGAAAACGCACATCAGCTTGGCCCTGCCCATCACCACAAGAAATG
>CALKDE010000354.1 GCA_938082955.1 uncultured Pseudomonadales bacterium | reverse complement strand
GCTCAGTCATGTTTTTTGAAAAAAAGTGGTATGGCAAGCACTTGAGTTTGTTTTAAATAGGCGTCAATTCTCCGCTGTGTGAACAGTGTCATGTTGTGCGTGAGGATTGGGTGCGATACGAGAAATCTGTGCCAAACAAGTTTTCTTCGAAGAAACCTTCCTTGATACTGGCTCGAACAATACGAAGCGCGGCAATTCGCAGTCTGACTATTCTGTAGCACAGCCTGCCACCTGCATGAGCTAGTCTGCCGGCCTCGTCAAGCAAGTTAGCATTGTGTGGTAATATTGAGCGATTGCAGTGCATATGATCTGTGAGAGATCGGACCCCCTTTAGAAACCTACTAGTTCGCCGGAGCAATGCCATGGAACTCGCTATAGCCAACGATATCCTGATAGGTGCTCAACTAGTAGAGTCGCCCAATCAAAATGCGAGGCCAGACAATACCGATATAGAGTTGTTGGTAATTCACAATATAAGTCTTCCTCCAGGCGAATTTGGTACGCCTGCTATAAAGCAGTTTTTCTGCAACCAACTTGATAGCGAGTCTCATCCTTTCTACAGAGAAATAGCAGTCCTGAAGGTATCAGCGCATCTGTTAATCGATCGAGAGGGTCGATTCACACAGTTCGTTCCCTTTAGCAATCGAGCTTGGCACGCAGGGGAGTCCCTTTTCTGCGAGAGGAGTAATTGCAATGATTACTCCATAGGTATTGAGCTGGAGGGTACTGATTTCGAGCCATTTACCGATAGTCAGTACACTAGCCTCGCGAATGTGACTAAACTATTGCTGAGCACATACCCGAAGATGAGCCGCGACAAGGTTGTCGGGCACAGCGATATAGCGCCGGGTAGAAAAACCGACCCCGGCCCCTGTTTTGATTGGGGCAGATACAAGCAGTCGCTGTCAGTTTGAGTGATTGACTGGTCGTTGGCAGGAATAGAACGTGCATACAACGAAATTCACATAAAGAAGGATTCGAATGAAATTTCTAGTGATTCTGATTTGTTTGATAGTCAATTATCTGTGGCTAAAGGATTTTGATCGTTTCAATGATGGCTGGTTCTTTAGGTTCAGGTGCCAGGTTGAAGATTGGGCTTCAAATCGCGTGGATAACATCCCTTTGGGTTGGCTGGCAGCGTTCATTCTCATTTATGGGCTTCCTCTGGCCTCACTCGCTCTGATCTTGTTCATTGCCAAAGGCAGTGTCTTTGGGCTTGTCACTATGATGGTGCATATATTGGTGATGCTGGTTGCTTTCGATCGAACGCAACCAGGTCAACTTGCGAAGGATTTTCTTGAGAAGTTCACAGGAGGAGACATGGATGCCTGCATCGATTTCCTTAAGCAGGAATTCCATGCAACGAGTCCGCCAAATGCAGATGACAAGGATGGGATCGGTAAGTATTTCAGTAAACAGCTAACTTACCGCAGTTTCGAGAAGATGTTCGTCGTGTTCTTTTGGTATCTGTGCGCAGGCGCCCTTGGGATTTTGTTCTCCTATATTAGCTACCAACTTCGCGATAGTCACAGGGAACAGCAATGGCAGAAGCAGGTTGATTTCATCAGCCTGGTAATTCGGCTATTGGAATGGGCTCCGCTTCGGCTTCTTGCGCTCACTTTTTCATTGGCCGGAAATTTTGTGCAGTGCTTTGAAAATGTTCGCGCGTCGTTCTGGAGCTTTAGCATTGAGGTAAACAATGCTGATCTCCTTTATGGATATGCTGGCTGCGCGGCACCTGGCATGGTGATAGATAACGCGGATAAAGAGGGCTTGGAGACTGAAGCTCTCGATAGAGAGTCTGCAGAGATTAAGGCCATCTCGGGCTTGCTGGAACGGAGTCAGGCAATCTGGTTAAGTGTGCTTGCCCTAATAACAATTTTTGGCCTATAGCGAGGTTCGTTTTGTCTTAGAGTTGTAATTTAGTAAATTAATTACTTGAGTAAGTCTGAAAGGGTTGTAGTATTTTGCTCTTTTTACTTCACTTTCTTGGGTGTTGGCTCTGATTTTATGACGGATATTATTCCTAAGCTATTAATCTATAAGAGAAAATAAATAAATTAGTACGGCTGTGGGATTTGAATAGTTTTGTAGTAATACTACAAGGTATGGCAATCCAAAATAGAAAAACGCACCGATTTGGGTTAGGATCATACCTGCTTTGTAATTTATTTACACAAACTAGACGAGCGCCTAGGCTCGCGATGGATGCGGAATTTATAGAACATGACTCAGCAAAATGACGGAAATCCAGAAGAAACCAAGGAATGGCTAGAGGCCTTTCATTCGGTAGTAGATGAAGAGGGCATCGATAGAGCCCAGTACCTGTTAGATCGCCTCGCGGATCAGGCGAGCATTGAAGGCGTCGTATCATCTGCAGGTTCGGTCAACACCCCTTACCGCAATACTATATCCCCCATGAATGAAGACCGTATGCCCGGTGATATGTTCATGGAGAGAGAGATTCGCGGCATTATTCGCTGGAACGCTCTAGCCATGGTTATGCGCGCTAACGAGCGCGACCCTGGTATCGGGGGACACATCTCCACCTTCTCCTCTGCAGCTACGCTCTACGATGTGGGCTTTAACTACTTCTTCCATGGCCCGAATAAGGAAAACGAAGGCGACCTCATCTATTTTCAGGGGCATTCATCGCCGGGTATTTATGCGCGCTCCTATTTGGAAGGCCGCATGGACGAAGCCAAGCTCGATAGATTTAGACAGGAAGTAGACGGCGATGGCCTTTCTTCCTATCCACACCCTTGGCTGATGCCTGACTACTGGCAATTCCCTACAGTATCTATGGGTCTGGGCCCAATTACGGCTATTTATCAGGCCCACGTTCTGAAATACCTCACTAGCCGGAAGCTTGTAGACAACAGCAATCGCAAGATCTGGGCAGTTCTTGGTGATGGTGAGACGGATGAGCCAGAATCACTCGGCGCTATAAGTAAGGCTGGGCGCGAGAAGCTGGACAATCTAATTTTTGTTATCAACTGCAATTTGCAGCGACTCGATGGCCCTGTGCGCGGTAATGGGAAGATCATTCAAGAGCTTGAAGGTGTGTTTCGCGGCGCTGGATGGAATGTTATTAAGGTGGTTTGGGGTAGGCACTGGGATCCGCTGCTGCATGCGGATAAAGACGGCATACTTCAGGCCCGAATGGATGAGGTGGTTGATGGTGAATACCAAAACTACGTTAGCCGCGGGGGCGCCTATACGCGAGAGCATTTCTTTGGAAAAAGTCCAGAGCTATTGAAGATGGTCGAGCACCTTTCCGATGATGACATCATGGCTCTAAATCGTGGTGGTCATGACCCATACAAAGTATATGCCGCCTATGCCCAGGCCGTGCAGAACAATGGCAAGCCAACGGTCATCCTTGCGAAGACAGTTAAAGGATACGCCTTCGGCGATACAGCCGAGGCACAGAACGATACGCACTCGGTTAAGAAGCTTGACATCGAGGGCTTGAAGAAATTTAGAAACCGCTTTGGTATCCCCATCAAAGATAAGGACCTCGAGTCGGTTCCCTACTATAGACCACCGGAAGACAGTCTTGAGCTTACCTATATGCGCCAGATCCGCAGCGAGTTAGGCGGCCCTGTTCCTCAAAGACGCGTGGAGACAATACCGTTAGAAATTCCGGGCCTAAGCGTATTCGAGAACCAAACCAAGAGCAGCGGCGATCGAGAACTCTCAACCACTATGGCATTCGTGCGCATGCTCGCGGCGCTGTCTAGAGATAAGGAAGTAGGCAAACGTGTTGTGCCTATCGTCCCTGACGAGGCGCGTACCTTCGGAATGGAAGGAATGTTCCGACAGATGGGTATCTACTCCTCAGTAGGACAGCTGTACGATCCTGAAGATTCCAATCAGGTGATGTATTACCGCGAAGACAAGGAAGGGCAGATGCTGGAAGAAGGCATCACAGAATCCGGCGCGTTCTCTGCGTGGCTGGCAGCGGCAACTTCTTATAGTGTTAGCAACTACCCGCTCATCCCTTTCTATATTTACTACTCTATGTTTGGTTTTCAAAGAGTGGGCGATCTGTGTTGGGCTGCTGGAGATTCTCAGGCGCGCGGTTTCTTGATAGGCGCTACTGCAGGTCGCACAACACTCAACGGTGAAGGCTTGCAGCACCAAGATGGTCACAGCCATATCCTAGCCTCAACGATTCCTAACTGTGTCTCCTACGATCCAGCCTATGCTTAAGAGCTGGCAGTTATTGTTCAAGATGGCTTACGTAGAATGTACAAGGAGATGGAATCCGTCTTCTATTACATCACCACGATGAATGAAAATTATAAACAACCTGAGCTACCCAAGGGTGCAGAAGAGGGCATCATCAAGGGCATGTACCTGCTCGAAGACGGAAGTAGCAAAGCGTATAAGACAGCGAAGCCTAAATCAGATCAGCGGCTACGACTGCTAGGCAGTGGCACCATCCTGCTTGAAGTCAGGAAAGCCGCCGAAGTGCTACGTTTAGACTACGGCATATCGGTTGATGTGTGGAGCGTGACTAGCTTCAATGAGCTGCGTAAAGAAGCGCTAGCGGTGACGCGCGAGAATATGCTCAATCCAAGCAAGAAGGGGAAGGTTCCTTACGTGACTGAAATGCTTTTAAAGCAGAAGGGGCCGATTGTCTCAGCAACAGATCATATGAAAGCGCATTCGGATCAAGTTCGAGAGTTTGTTCCCGAGACTTTTAGAGTGTTAGGTACAGATGGATTTGGTCGCAGCGACAGTCGTAAGCAGCTTCGACATTTCTTTGAGGTCGATTGTAAATTCATCGTGCTGGCTGCGTTGACCGAGTTGAAGGAAGTCGGTGTGGTTACTGCGAAGCAGATTACCGATCACATGAAGGCCAGTGGGATAGATCAGAATAAGCCAAACCCGCTCGCGCAGTAATCGAACCAGAATAGTGTTGATAACTTTCAGGAGCCGTTACCGGTGTCAATTGAGAATATAAAAGTTCCAGATCTGGGTGACTCCAGTGAAGTAGAAGTAATCGAGTTGCTTGTCTCGGTTGGGCAGTCTGTGGAAGAGAACGATTCGCTTTTGGTTTTGGAAAGCGATAAAGCTGCTATGGAAATCCCAGCCCCGATGGCTGGCGTGGTGAAAAGCATCTCTGTGAATCTAGGTGACCAGGTTAGCACCGGTAGTGAAATGCTCTCGCTGGAAATTGCTGAAAGTGGCAGTCAAGACTCTGCTCCAGAGGAAGAGTCAGCCCCTGCTGTAGAATCAACGAAAGAAGAGCCCGCCACGGAACCGGTGAAGGTTGAAGAAACTGTTTCGTCTTCCGTCGCAGCGCCTGTCCTTACTTCTCAAACTATCGAAGTCCCAGACCTGGGCAGCGATGATGAAATTGAGATTATCGAAATCCATATCAAAGAGAAAGACTCAATCGAAGTCGATGATGTGTTAATCACACTGGAATCCGATAAGGCGGCTATGGACGTGCCTGCGCCTTATGCAGGCGTCATAGAATCATTGTTAGTCGCAGTTGGCGACAAAGTTAAAACTGGTTCGCCGATTGCTAAAATCCTGGCGAGCGCAGCTGCGGCTAAACAAGAAGCACAGCCAGTTGAGACGACAGCGTCAAGCAGGCCCGCGTCTGCTCCACCCCAAGCGGTGGCATCATCACCGGCCACATCTGGGCACGAATCTTCGAAGAAAGTTTACGCAGGCCCGGCTGTGCGGAAAATGGCCAGAGAGCTTGGCGTCGATCTTGGGCAGGTTAAGGGCAGCGGTGCGAAATTCCGAATCCTCAAAGAGGATGTGCAGAAATTTGTTAACAGCAGACTCAATGCGCCTGCGAGTCAGGGCGTTTCGCTATCTACCGTACCAGACATAGATTTTAGTCAATTTGGCGAAGTAGAAGAAGTCCAGCGAAGCAAGCTACATAAGCTCATTTCGGTGAATATGCAGCGTAACTGGAACTGTGTTCCGCATGTCGCTCAGTTTAATGAGATTGATGTTACAGATCTTGAAGAATTCAGGGCAGGATTGAAGGGCGAAGCAGAACGCCGCGATGTCAGATTAACCTTCCTTCCATTCCTGTTGAAGGCTTGTGCAAAGGCTTTGTTGGAATACCCTCAATTCAATGTTTCATTACATTCCTCCGGTGAGTACATAATTCAGAAGAAGTATGTACATATCGGCATGGCAGTTGCGACCGAAACAGGACTAGTAGTTCCCGTCATCAGGAATGCTGATCAGAAGTCGATTTGGCAATTAGCGGAAGAAGTTATCGAGTTATCCAACAAGGCTAAGAATAGAAAGCTCACGGCTGATGAGATGCAGGGTGCTTGCTTTACGATTTCGAGTTTGGGCGCTATAGGGGGTACAGGGTTTATTCCGATCGTCAACGCACCTGAAGTAGCTATTCTTGGTGTTGGGAAAACTGATATAAAGCCTGTTTATATAGGCGGGGAATTCGTTCCGCGAAAAGTCCTGCCTATTACTCTGTCCTATGACCATAAAGCGGTTAATGGCGTAGATGGTGGCTTGTTTGCCACGTACTTAGGCAAGTTACTCAGCGATGTAAGACACCTGGCGCTATAAATGGGCCATTAGAATAGTCTGATGCAATCAGGCTGGATAGAAAAGCCGACGTTCACCGCTGTTAATAGACCGAATATGGCAGCCGTAGGCTTGGCTCAAGTTCTCTTCGGTCAGCACATCGACACTTTTCCCGACTAGTGACTCTCCGTCCTCCAGCAATAAGATTATGTTCTCGCAAAACCTGAACGCAAGATTGATGTCGTGAGTAGCCATGATCATGCTGGCCGAGGTGTCGGCAACTTTATTGGTGAGCACTGTAAGTAGCTTTACCTGAAAAGCGACATCCAAATGATTGCTGGGTTCGTCTAGCAAGAAAAGCTGCGGAGTCTGAGCTAGCAACATGGCTAGAGCTAGCCGCTGTAGTTCACCTCCAGACAGTGTATCTACTGCGCGTTCTTTTAATTGATCTAAGTCGAAGGCGGCTAAGGCATTTTCCGCGATTTGAATGTCTTTTGGATCGTCCCACAAAAGAGACTGAGTGTGCGGGTGGCGCCCGAGAATTACCGTTTCGAAAACTGTTGCCGGCAATGCTTCGATGCCCTGCTGAAAAAGTATGCCAACCTTGCTCGCAAGTTCTCTCTGCTTGAGATCATAAACACTGACGCCATCTAATTGAATGCTGCCCTGATTTGTGCGCCGCTGGCCTATTAGGGCATGCAATAACGTGGTTTTACCAACTCCATTTTTCCCTAGCAATCCCCAACGCTCATTCTCCCTAATTTGAACATTCAGATCGCGGCAAAGAATTTTGCTCTCAATCTGAAGGCTTAGAGATTGGATTTTCAGATTCGCCATGCTATTTCCGAATTGTGGATCGTAGAATCAGGATAAAGGCAGGTACGCCGATGACGGCGGTAACCACGCCAACGGGAAGCTGCTGTGGGGCGATGAGCGTTCGCGCCAAGCTATCAGCCATAACGAGAAAACTTCCTCCAAGCAAGACACAGGAGGGTATCAATATGCGATGGTCTCGTGCGCCCAGCAGTCGCAGTATGTGCGGAATTATAAGGCCAACAAATCCGACAGACCCTGCTACCGTTACAGCAGTTGCTGTAAACACTGATGCGGAAAAGAATAACAAGAGCCGCAGTGACTGCACATTGACTCCCAAGCTCACGGCCAGTAACTCACCTCTTATGAGTACATTCAACGAGCGACTTATGAAAATGCCGCCTACAAGGCCTACAAGCAATAGCAGGTAATGCGCAGGATTGACTCTACTCTGGCTTAGGTCCCCCATCAGCCAAAACAGCATGCTCTGCACATTATTGGTGGAACTCGTGGTGAGCAGAATATTGATTACGGCACCCCAGCCTGCAGAAACTACTACGCCGGTGAGTAGCAATCTCGTCACAGACCAGTTGCCAAATTTATTCGCAATGCCAAAAACTAAGAAGATGGAGGACAGCGCGCCAACGAAGGCGGCGTTTGATAACCAAAATCCTGTCGCTCCAACGAGTATGGCCGAAAGCGCTCCGACTGCGGCGCCACCAGAAATGCCTAAGATGTAGGGGTCGGCGAGAGGGTTGCGTAGCAGCACTTGCATGATCGCCCCGGAGAGAGCTAGCAAGCCGCCGGTAACGAAAGCGGCCAGCGTTCGGGGTAGGCGAATCTCTTGCAGCACCTGAGCGTTGAGGCTGGGTTCTGTCGAGAAGATACCCTCCGCTAACTGAGTTGCTGATATATCGACGCTACCACTAAGTAGTGAGAAAATGATGCTAGCCACGGAGAAAACTATTAGCGATGACAGCAGTAGTATCTGCTTTTGAGCGATCAAAAGTGGTTTCCTAAAATTCAGTGGGTGTGCGTGCTGTTTTGGTGAATTAGCTTTGATAATTCAGCATTATCCAGGCTTGGTCGATCTTATCATTTAATGTGTTGCATTCACTATTAATGATAAACTGCTATCCGCCAGAGCCAACGATTCTAGGCTGGTGCCATTTAACAATTACAATGCAGGTCGATTTTGTCTGCCGGTAGATAGGAGCTGAGTTAGCGATGCCCTCGTTCGATATAGTGTCAGAAGTTGATATGCATGAGTTGAGTAATGCCTTAGATCAGTCCAATCGAGAGGTGGGAACGCGTTTCGATTTTAAGGGAACAGATGCCTCGTTCGAGTTGAATAATGATTCAGATATAAATATTAGTGCAGAGGCAGATTTTCAGATTCAGCAAATGATGGAGATATTGCGCTCGAAAATGGTAAAGCGCGGTATCGATATTAAGAGCCTTAAAGAAGGTGATGTGCAATTGGTGGGTCAGAAGGCAAGTATGATCGTTGCTGTGAATCAGGGTATAGAGGCAGACATAGCACGCAAGATCGTGAAGGCTGTGAAAGAGGCTAAGCTCAAAGTGCAAACTGCGATCCAAGGTGAGAAGTTGCGAGTAACGGGCAAGAAGCGCGACGACCTTCAGCAGGTAATGGCCTTGCTCAAAGATGGTGGTTTTGGCGTTCCTTTGCAGTACGATAATTTTCGCGACTAGGCACACTTGCTTCGCTTCGTCTTGCGCCTTAGGGCGATCTAGGGATTTCATTTGTCACAGCAACTTTCATTCGCAGATTCAATTCGAGCGCTAAGAGACAGGCGCTTCCTGACGATTTTGTTGTTTGGGTTTTGTAGCGGCTTTCCCTACGTACTAACCGGCTCTGTTCTGACGCTGTGGTTGCAGGAAACCGGCTTTTCTCGCTCCACCATTGGCTTTATCGGAGCGGTAGGGACTGTCTATGCCATCAATTGGATGTGGGCTCCGTTTGTTGACAGGATAAAGCTGCCGATTCTGTATCGACTGTTTGGTCAGCGACGCTCCTGGATTCTGATGTGTCAGATGGCTATTGCCGTTTTGCTGTTTGCAATTAGCCTGGGAGACCCCAGAGAGAATTTACTGTATGTGACGGTCATTGCCGTGGCTATCGCAGCGTTCGGTGCGACACTAGACATTGCCGTCGATGCCTATCGTATTACTATTTTTTCCCGTGAGGAGATGGACGCGAAGATGCCTTACGCTGCTGCGATGGCTACTAGCGGGTGGTGGGCTGGCTATGGATTTATCGGTGGGGCTTTGGCATTGGCGCTAGGCGGTGAAACGATTGGGCTCGATTGGCCCACTGTTTATCGCTACTTAATATTGATCTACCTATTCATCTTTGTATTCGTAATTACAGTGCCGGAGCCGGTAATTGAGGATGCTGACCTGATTCGGGAGACTGATAACAAATCTAAAAAATCTGCCGCAAACTGGATGGCAGAATACTTCGTAAAACCCTTCAAGGAGTTTTTTGACCGCTGCGGATTTCGCTTGGCTTTCGCGGTGTTGATATTTTTACTGGTATTCAAACTGGGCGAGGCTATGTTGGGCCGCATGTCTCTGGTTTTTTATGTTGAGGTTGGTTTTACTACAGATCAGATTAGCTTCTATCAGAAATTCTTTGGTGGATTGGTAACCGCTGCGTTCTCGATTGTGGCCGCGATGGTCAATACTCGATTCGGCGTTATTAGGGGATTGTTTGTTGCTGGAGTGGCCATGGCTGCTGCAAACCTATTGTATGCACTGATTGCAATAGTTGGCCCCAGTATAAATTTACTGATGCTAACCCTAGTGATCGATAATTTTTTCGTTGCTTTTTCAACTGTGGCCTTCGTTTCTTTTGTGTCCTATTTTACTAGTCGCACCTACACGGGAACGCAATACGCTTTGATGGTTTCTATATCAAATCTTGGTAGGACTACATTAGCCGCAAGCAGTGGTGTATTGGTCGACTTTCTGGACGGTGATTGGGCCTTTTTCTTTGTGTTGACCAGCCTGATGGTAATTCCAGGGCTTTGCCTATTGCTTTGGGTGGGGAAATTGATGAAATCCTATGCGCCAGAGTTAACCGCTCAGTCGACCTCCTGATTCCAGCCAAATTTCTTCAACGAAAACTTACCGTTTACAAACACCACGCCTTCAGCCTCTAGCCTGCTTTTTTGTGCTTGGTATTCACGACTGCCGGTAGGGAAAGAGAGTTCCCCCTTAGAATTCGCAACTCGGTGCCAAGGCAGTTTGGTTGTGGCGGGCAGGTTTTTCAGTACATGGCCTACGTATCTGGCATATCCTGGCAGGCCGGCCAATCTCGCAACCTGCCCGTAGCTAGAGACTTGTCCCTGGGGAATCTGGTAGACGATTTGCCAGATCTTCTCTTTGTTGTTGAGTGGTGAGTCGTCCATAACCAATAGTTGGCGTATACGCTATCGTGTTAAAGTAAGCCCATTATAAATTTAACCGAGGTTAGCCGTGCGTTTTCTTTTCATTTTTTTTATCGCAGTGCCCCTGGGTGAAATGTTGCTGCTAGTTGAGGTCAGCGATCGCATCGGTTTCCTGACAACGCTTGGGATGGTGGTGGCAACCGCCGTCATTGGGGTGCAAATTCTGAAGCGGCAAGGGTTCGCGACACTAACCCGGGCGAACCAGAAGCTACAATCTGGGCAAATACCAGCACAGGAAATAGTCGAGGGAATGCTTCTCGCAGCAGCAGGGGCGCTGCTCTTAACGCCCGGATTTATCACCGATACGATTGGGTTTGTCTTGCTAACTGGCCCGCTTCGCAGGCCGATAGCGCGTTCCGTGGTTAGATCGGGCATGGTCAAGGCGATGGGGGGGGCAGGGCCAGGGGCTAGCTTTGGCCAATGGAGCAGTGGCGGCGGCCGCCAAGAGCGCCAAGACGGCTCGAATGTCTACGAGGGCGATTACCACGAAGAGTCAGCTTTTTTGCCTGAAAGTGAGCAAAATTCCAGCGATGATCTCGGCAAAAAAAACCAATAAAAACAAATAGATACAATGCTGTCTTTTGCTAGCATGAAAAAAACCGCGGTAAATGCCTCATAAGCATTGAATTTCCTGCGACTAACCCCATTTAGGGTTCATCAACTAATTTGCGTGGGAGGCCTGAAATAGCAG
>CALKDE010000353.1 GCA_938082955.1 uncultured Pseudomonadales bacterium | reverse complement strand
AGCTTGTCTAATTCTCCTGGCACAGAGTATTGAGCGGCCAGTTGGGCTTCGCTATTTATTTCTGCGTAGATTTCTGCGCGGCGCGTAGTGTCTGTCTCGCCATGGTGCTCTTCATACAGCTCGACGATGCGGTCCAGGTGTGGTTTCTCTAGAGAGTAGTCGAGGCTGCCTAAGTTCTGATTGCCCTTGAACAATAAGTGTTCAAGATAGTGGGCTAGACCTGTGCCATCTATGGGGTCGTGCTTGCTTCCCGCGCGAACGGCGATCTCAGCATAGAATCGTGGTTCTTCATGGTTCTCAGTAAGGTACACGCGCAGACCGTTGTCCAGTTCGTATATCTGTGCGTCTAGCGGGTCATTCTCATCCGCAGCGTTTATTCTTCTATAGCCAAGTTCGGCCGTGTTGGCTTGCTGCATATCGCTACTAGCAGAGGTATTGGCGGCAGTATTTGTAGAGCTTCCATTATCGCTGCAGGCAACCAACGTCAGAAGGGAAATAGCGAGTAGGCTGCTTCGCTTCCAATCCCTTGCTGTTCGTAATTCAGACATATCTAGACTCCGTGATGAGATTATTGAGGACCACACGTGGGCGGCCGCAAGCCTCCTAATGTATGGCATTCTGCTAAAAAATGTAAGTCAGCAGAGTTGTCTTGAAGCTTTAGTGAGGTAGATTCTCCACCCCCACGCGAGCTTGGGTGATGGATACTCTACCGCTACCGTCCGATGAAGCTTCCAGTATCACATCTATGCCGCTGGATTGAATCTCGATAAACCTGTCGAGATGCTCCAGTTGCTGTGTATTGAGGTCCGGCTCTAGAACGTCCCGGGCACGGTCAAAAGCGGCTAGCATGTCACTATAAGCACTGCGCATGCTGCCATCTTCGGCAACCAATGCGCCCCAATTATTCTCCGCAGAGACGACTTCATTGATCAATGCCTGAGTAACCTGTTCCTGAGTAGCACCCGCCAGAGCTGTTCCGGTGCTTCGCAAGGACTGTTGATAGACTTCGCGCAGGGTATCAAATTTGAGCAGCTGATCGTATTGACGCAGATCGGTTTGCTGAGTTGCCGTTAGTGAATTCTGCAGGTTTTCAGATAGTGCATTAGCGCCAAACAGCACGACGGCCTGATCTGGGGTCATTGACCCGGCTAATAACGCGTCTAACATTTGGTAGCGCTGGGCGCCAAAGTCCACCAGTGTCTCCATAATTCGTTGTCTCTCGGTCCCTGGAATACCAAGTGCATTCAAATAACTGTCGTACAACTTAGGCATGCTTTCATTGGCGCGCGCACGTGCGTTTTCTGGGTCGGTGAATGCGGCGAATGCTGTTTCATTGGTGCCGGTTTGTCTTTGCCTAGTCTGCTGCGCGGCTTCATTGCGTGCTTGTTGCAGGAGGCCGTCATGATTCGGGTTTACTTGCAGACGCGTTTTTTGCAGTGTGCTTGATAGATTACTCAATTGATCAGTCGCGTTGGAGAGCTGCTCGTTCAAATCGCTTATCTCGCTCTCAAACTGCAGGCGCTGCTGTGTATTGCTCTGGGAGAGTTCTTGCAGCTGGCTTCGAGAACTCAGTGCTAGATCGAGATGCCGGGAGCGTTCATTGTGAACCGCCAGCCAGGCAACGCATGCTAGTAAGACGCCGAATCCCATTAGGGGTTTACGTTTCACTTAGCCTCATTTTCATCTCTCATTTTGTTCGCCAAGGATGTGTTCAGAATACATTGCCCTTTTAGTGTTTATGAAGCGTATCAGAGTCCAGATAGTGTCCAGATAATAGCAAGTGATGCAAGCAAGCAGTGAGCCGATCGCGGGTGAACCTCTGCTTTTCCGGAAAATGAATGTAAATCAGATTGTTATCCCGCTCGCTCAGGCCTCAACCGGTCGCTAAATTAGACGGATTCTGCTGAATAGGGCGTATAATTCTCTGCTTACTTCGATATTCATTGGAAATACCGCGCCATGCTGGCTAAGTCTATGAAAATCATAACTAAAATATCAATCGGGCTTCTGGCGGGAGGCGCGTTGGTGAGTTGTACGGCTAATTCCTACCGTCAAGATGCGGATAAGGAAACCTATGAAGCCATAGCAGAGAAGACCAATCTCGTTCCTGGGATGACGCAGAGAATAGGGATTAATGAGGAGAAAGACATTGATTTGAGTAGCCTCCCCGTAAATGTGGATAGCTACGAATTTCTAGACAACGAGGCAGACAGCGAACTCGGCGCGAATATTCTCAGCCTGAATGTCGCTCTGGATTTAGCTTTTCAGCATAGTCAGGCATATCAAACACAGAAAGAGGCACTCTATCTCGAGGCGCTCGCGCTAACCTTCGATCGCTATCGCTATACCCCGACTTTTTCTGCAGTGGGCGGTGCGGACTACCAATGGGATGCCGAAGATCAATTCGTTACCGACATGCAGGCTTTGACCGGCATGAGCGTGCTCAGCGCTAGTGAGAGAGTGGACGCAAGTACCAGCTTAGGTGCGCGCTATCTGCTCAAAGGTGGTGGGGCAATTGCCTTAAACCTCACTAATAATTTTAC
>CALKDE010000352.1 GCA_938082955.1 uncultured Pseudomonadales bacterium | reverse complement strand
TGTGCAGCGAATCGTTGGGGCGTGGCAGCAAATGAATGCAGCACGCAGCTGACCCATGTTCAGCATAACGCCAGTGGTCGATCGCTGAGCTATGGTGAACTCGCCGTCGATGCGGCGCTGCTAGAGCCGCCCGAGAACGTAACGCTGAAAGATCCTTCGCAGTTTACGATTATGGGTAAGGCGATATCGCGCGTCGATATTCCAGCGAAGGTAGACGGGTCCGCCGAATACGGTATCGATGCGCAAAGCGAAGATATGCTGTACGCAGCCATACGCCTCGCACCGGTGTTTGGGACGAAACTAGTCTCGGTTGATGCCGGCGACGTACTTGGTCGACGTGGTGTAAAACGCATCATCGAATTAGAAGACTCTGTCGCGGTTGTGGCTGATAGCTACTGGCGTGCAAAGGAAGCACTGAAGCTAGTTAAGTCGGAGTTTGAATCTTCGGATGCGGACACAACATCCAGCGCCGACCTGTTTGCCGGTTTCCAGCGCAGCCTTAGTGAAGACGATAACAGCGAAGTCTTAGAAGTCGGTGATGCTGACGCGGCGATGGACGGCGCAGCCGATGTTATCGAAGGCTATTACAGCGTTCCCTATCTTGCCCACGCCGCTATGGAGCCGATGAATTGTACCGTACATATTCATGACGGCATCGCGGAAGTGTGGACCAGCACCCAAGATGCCCTAGGCATAAAAGGTCGAGTAGCAAAAATTGCAGGCTTGTCGGAAGACGACGCAGTTTTTCACCACAGCTATCTCGGTGGTGGTTTCGGAAGAAGGCTACCTTTTAACTGGAATGTTATCGATCACGCGACACTAATCGCCAAGGAGTTCGATGTTCCGGTGAAGACTGTTATGAGTCGCGAAGACGATATGCAGCAAGACTACTATCGGCCCGCGGTCGCAAGTAATTTCAAAGCCGCCTTCGATTCAAATGGCATGGTGCAAGCCTGGCACAACCGTTTCACCGGGCCAATACAGACACCCGGCGCCTCACATATCCCTTATGCAATTCCAAATCAGTCTATTCGCGTTGTTGATGGCGATACGCACGTGCCGATTGCCGCATGGCGCAGTGTCGATCATTCACAGCAGACATTCTTCACTGAATCTTTTGTCGACGAGATAGCACATCGCTCTGGTAAGAATCCTTATCAGTTCCGCATGGAAATGCTTGCCGAGCATCCTCGTCACCGTAAGGTGCTTGAGGTTGCAGCTGAAGCGGCAGGCTACGGTCAGAACTTGCCCCAGGGTCATGCTCTGGGCATTGCTGTTCAGGAAAGCTTCGGCAGCATCGTTGCCGAAGTAGCTGAAGTGTCCTTAGATGCAAATAACCGACCTGTGGTGCACAAGGTCACCTGCGCGATAGATTGCGGCTGGGCAGTAAATCCAGATACGGTCGAGGCACAGGTCGAGAGCGGCATTATCTACGGCCTAACCGCTGCGATGTATGGTGAGATCACTATCGAGAATGGTCGCGTTGCGCAAAACAACTTTCCTGACTACCAGATGGTACGCATGAACGATGCGCCAGAGATTGATGTGCATATCGTCGAATCCGGAGAGGCGTTGGGCGGGCTAGGCGAACCTTCAACACCTCCACTCGCCGCGGCAGTAAGCAATGGCCTGTATATTTTGACGGGCCAGAGAGTCAGGGAACTGCCACTAAAAAATCACGACTTTTCGCGCTCTACACCGATCGCGAAAGTTTAGATTCATCTTAAAAACAGGCGCAGCGATGCGCCCGTTTTCCCCTGCTCCTACTTTTAGTGAATTTAGATAGGGCTTTGAGAAGATACTCTTATGTCCAATATATTCTCACAGCAATTACTCATTTGCCTTAATGGCCTGCAAGGGGACAAACACCCGCGCGGTAAATTTCTAATCCAGGCGCTTACTAAATCTCAATATTGCAAGAGTTAGTGCCACAACTGTGAAGATTGCCAGTGCGAGCAATTCATCCAGCATCGAAGTGATGTCTGCGCCCCTTAGTATAATGCCTCGGATCAAGCGATTGAAATGCGTGAGCGGCAAAAACTCCGCGACATTCTGTGCAGCAGCAGGCATGCCATCGAAAGGAAACATAAACCCCGAGATCAAAATAGACGGTAGAAAAAAGAAAAAAGTCATCTGCATCGCTTGGAACTGCGTTGCTGCAACAGTCGAAATCAATAGCCCTAGCGATAGATTCGCCGCAATAAAAACCAACGCTGCCGCCAACACATGGATCAGGCTGCCACGAATTGGCACCTGAAAGAAATACCAACCCAGACCCAGTATCAGCGACAACTGAATCAAGCCAATCAAGATATAGGGGGAAATCTTACCCAGCATCAACTCTGGTGTTTTGATTGGTGTATTGATCAATAGCTCCAAGTTGCCGCGTTCTTTTTCCCGCACGATTGCAACTGCCGTAAACAATACCATCGTCATAGTAAGAATGACGCCAACTAAGCCTGGCACGATATTGACCGCCGAACGCCGTTCCGGATTGTAGTAGTTTCGTACTTCCAAGATCGCCGCATTCTGTGGCGGTTTTGCCTGAGAATCAAAACGAACAGGCATCGCTGCAAGCTGCTGCGCAACACCGACGATTATCGGGTCTGTTCCATCGACCAGTAATTGGGCCGCCTGCCGGTCTCGCGCCAAAACCCGTCGATCGAAATCCTCTGGTATCGCGATGCCGATAGAGATCGAACCCGCATTTAGTAGCTGTTCCAACTCAAAGGCGCTGGCAACTCGCTGCTTCATGACGATGACTTGGGAGGCGGTGATATCGGCGATGAACTGCCTTGATAGGTGAGTGTCTGATTCATCAACATAGGCGGCGGACAAGTTGCGCACATCAGTGTTGATAGCATAGCCAAACATAAGCAGTTGGATAAGTGGAATGCCCACAATCATGCCAAAGGTGAGTCTGTCGCGACTCAACTGTAGGAATTCTTTTCGCATAACAGCGAATATGCGGATGAGTGACTTCATGCGCCAATCTCCTTTCGCCGCTGCTGTGTAACCGATACGAATATATCTTCTAGGTCAGGAAACACTTGTTCGGCCTTTACCTCTATATTTTCCCCGCGCAACGTGCTGTTCACTAACTGCAATGGATCGCTAACAGTCTTAGGAATCATTATGCGTAATTTGATTCCTAGTTGCGTAATGCTGCTGATCTCTTGATTTTTCATCAAGCATAGGCGTGCACTATTCAGATCATCCGCTTCTATCTCAACGACATGGGAGGATATCGATTCCCCCAACTGTCTGGGGGAGCCGTCGGCCACCTTTACACCTTCATCTAGAATAGCGAGCCGATGACACCGTGCCGCCTCGTCCATGTAGTGCGTAGAAACAAGTATCGTCGTCCCTTGCTCCGCCAGCTCGAATAAGACTTCCCAGAAATCACGGCGGTTCTGAGGATCAACCGCACTGGTGGGCTCATCTAGGAATAGTATCTCCGGCTTATGAAGCGTGGCGGCGGCTAGGGCGAGGCGTTGCTTCTGTCCACCACTCAACGTGCCCGATCGCTGCTTAGCTCGATCTGTAAGGCTGAATGATTCTAGCAACTGCGCTACTCGTTGCTTGCGCTCTTTGCGCGGCACAGCGTATATCTCGCTGATGAACTGCAGGTTTTCTTTAACGCTTAAGTCTTCATACAAAGAAAAGCGTTGTGTCATGTAGCCAATTTTCTGCTTTAGCAGCTCTGATTCTTTTTTTGTATCCATTCCAATCACAGTTGCCGAACCCGAACTCGGCCTAAGCAGTCCGCATAACATTCTTATTGTGGTCGACTTTCCTGAACCGTTTGGCCCAAGAAATCCATAAATGGACCCCTTCTCGATTTCTAGGTCCACACTGTCCACTGCCACTAACGAGCCGAACCGCATGGTCAAGCCGTTAGCGGTAATTGCTATCTGCTTCATAAATTCTCTACTCGTCTAGAAGACGGCCTGCACGGGAACACCGTCGGGTAGCCTTTCCGATTGAGTGGGCAGCCTCACTTCCGCCACATAAGACAGTCGGGTCCGATCTCTCTCATTCAACGCAAAATAGGGAGTGAATGTCGCTTCCGACGCTAGGCGCCTGACCGTGCCGGTTAGTGTGCCCGGCAGGCCATCTACCGCTATCTGCAGTTGTGAGCCCAACCTAACCTGCACTCGCATCGGTTCTGGAATATAAAGACGCGCATAGGGCTGATCGCCACTCAACAGAACTGCGACCACGTCTCCAGCTCTTGGTCGCTCGCCCAACTCAAACAACAACGAATCAACAATACCTCCAGTTGTAGATACGACAAGCAAGCGCTGCTTATCTAGTTGCAAACTAGCCAATTGTGCGCGCGCCTGGTCCAACTGCCCATTGGTCTGCTCTATCTGTTCCAAGCGTGTTCCCGCCTCCAGTTCGGCCAGCTGCGCACTGACTAACTCGATACTTGCCCCCGCTGTCTTTAGAAAATTCTCTGCCGAATCGACTGTTTCTACCGATGTCAGATTACGAGCGCGCAACCCCGTGAGGCGATTCAGTTCGTTTGCGCGATAGTCCCGTTCGATAAGTGCCGCGTTCAACTTGGCCTTAGCTGCATCGATCGTCTCCGCCCGCGGACCACTCATCTGCTCGGCGAAAACCGCCTCGATGCGTCGAATATTTGCCTGCGATTCCTCGATCCGCAGATCAATACGCGCCGTGTCTTGTTCTAGCACAATAGCACCGGCTTGAATGCTATCTCCTTCTGTCACATTGATGGAGGTGATCACTTCCCAGAACTCGGCTACTAATTCGATGCGGTCAGACTCCAATTGACCGACTGCCTGCAAGGGCGGCTCCTCACAACTTACGAGCAAGAAGAAAACGGGTAGGACCAGTATCCTGAATTTGATCATGATGCAGATTCTCCTGTGTTGTGTTGCTCGTGGTTCATCACCCCGTTCATAAAAAGTTCGAGGTTATGTGTTGCAAGCTTATTGGCCATGGATTCATCGAGCGTCATACCCAAGACGCGCTCAATCATCGGCGCAGCTAGAAAAGGAAAGATAGTCATTCCCAAAAGAGACATAATTGTTAGTTCGGGGTTTAGGTCTTTACGGTAGTTTCCACTTTCAACTTCCTGGCTAATCGCGTGCTTTATCTTCGGCGCGATCATCTTGCTAAATCTCTGCAGGACTTCTTCCTTGATTGCTCCCTCGCCGAATAGAATTTCTCGCGCCACGAAATTTGGCCACCAAGGGTTTCCCGCCAACAACAGACAGTAACTGTGACTAAAGCCGGCGATCGAAAATTCCGCATTGCCGCTCAAGCCCGCCATCTTCGACTCAAGAGACTCGAACACCTCATCCACCATCGCCAGATACAGACCCTGCTTACCCCCGAAGTAGTAGTTCACCATAGCGCCATTCACGCCCGCGCTGCTGGCTATCTGCCGCAGCGATACTGCCTTGAAGTCTCTCTTCAGAAAGTGGTCGCGCGCAGCTGCCAGCAAATCCCGGCGGACTTTGTCCGAGTCCCTTCCTGATGGTCTGCCTAACGCGGCGCTCTTGGTGGTCGATTGCTTCATCTTGTAATTCCATTCTCGAGCTATATTTAATTAAACGTTTAATTAATTTATTTAGCAACCTTATTTGTACTTCGGTAGGTAAACAGGGATGCTACACTTGCCCGATCTAGTAGAGGTAAGTCATGGCCGTATTAGTTCTAGGGTTAATCTTGTTCTTCGCCCCCCATTTGCTCAGAGAATTTGGACTGCGGCAGCCATTGAAGGATGCGCTGCCCTCCGAGGGCACCTACATGGGCCTGTATAGCCTGGTTTGCCTGGCGGGTCTGGGGCTAATCATATGGGGAAAATCACTCTCTCCCTTTCAGATGATCTGGCAGCCAATCTACGAATGGCGTTCGCTGAGCCTAATGCTAATGATTCCTGCCCTGATCTGCGTGGTCGCCGGCAATGCTCCGCTGTCCTACCTGCGCAAAATACTCCACAACCCTATGTTGATCGGTATTCTGCTATGGAGTCTTTCACATCTTTGGTCTAATGGTGATTCTGCGTCGATGCTCTTGTTTGGCAGCTTCGCGATCTTCTCGAGTATAAAAATTTTCACACTGCGCAACGTGGTCGACGTCGAATCAAAATCGCCCAAATTTATCTGGGACATTATTTCTCTCCTGGTTGGTCTTAGTTTATATGTCGTGATAGGTCTGTATCATGGAGAACTTTTTGGAGTTGGAGTCAGCCTTGCTTAAACACAATTTTCTCAGTGCTATCAATTTTCTTAAACCTATCACACTAGCCTTATCCATTTCCTTTGCTTTATTCGCAAGCGCAAACGCGAACGCCCAAGAAGACCTATCGGCGCACTGGGGTGGAATCTGGGTTGCTGAAGGGACGCTATTCAGCATCACTGTGACAATTGAGAATGAAGAATTTAAGGTGGGTCAAGTCGAGTCACTAGGCTTCGAATGGACTAGTGAGAATGGAAAAATCGACGGCAACATCGTCACTGTACAGATCGAATATGCGGGTGTGGCTGGTACGATTCAGGCCGAGCTTATGAGCCCGAATACCGCAGTCGCCTTTGCGGCGACCTGCCTACCTGACTTCATGGTAGTTTGCATGCTTTCTAAAGACCGCCAAGCGGTCTTTAGAAAAGTCATCGAGAACGAAGAAAATTAGGCTCTATATTTCAGTTACAGATTTTACGATCTTACTTACAATACCGTAGTCGATCGCGTCCGCTGCACTCATCCAAAAATCCCGATCAGTGTCTTGTGCTACCCGCTCGAGCGGCTGGCCTGTCTCATCAGCAATTAGCTGATTGATACGTCCACGCATCTTAACTATCTCCTGAGCCTGAATAGCGATATCCGTCGCATCTCCACGCGAACCACCAGATGGCTGATGAACTAGGAAGCGTGTATTGGGCAAGGAGAAACGATTTTCCTTAGCTGCGGCTAGATAGATAGTCGTCGCTGCACTTGCAACCCAGCCCGTACCGATAACCTTGACGGTCGGCTTGATGAACTTAATCATGTCATAGACTACATCGCCAGACTCTACGTGCCCGCCGGGCGAGCTAATGTAGATGCAGATGGGCTCGTCACTGTCTGCCGCTAGAGCCAGCAGCTTCTCGGTAACGCTTTTAGCGAGCTTGTCATTGATCTCGCCAAATATTGTGATAGCACGTGATTTGAATAGCTTCTCGTCAATGAATCCCGACTTTGAGGATGATTTATCTTGTTTCTTGTCTGCTGCGGGAGAATTCACTTCCATTAAAAACCTCGTTTGCTATTGGCTAGCACAAAAATTACGTCAATTTAGTTATTCAGGGTGTTCCGAAGGATAGATTCTAACAGGCTTGCTGGTTGCTGCGTAGATAAGCGATCACTTTCCATAGATCGTCATCACCCTCGGGGAAGTTTGACCCGAAACCCACCATGCGCGTAAAGGGTATGCCAGTCGTGATGGTGTTGAAAATGTCCTGATCGCTGGAGCCATAATTCCATTGGCAATCAAAAAGAAACGAAGCATCGAGCTTCGTCTCAAGCTCATTGGCATGACAGAAGCTGGCACAGGATCCTTCGAATATAGCTTGCCCCCTAGCTACAGCTGCGGCATCAGCCATGAATGCTTGAACTTCTGCAGTATCCGCCAATTCGGGGTCGACCGGCTGCTCGCTACAGGCGATCAGAGCCATTACGGCTGCTAAGTAAATGAGTACACGAACCACTAACAGTCCTTAATTTTCTGGGAGTTGGCTTATTCTGCCTAGAGCCGTGAGTCAGTGTGTCTGCATGCTCACACTTTCGCCACTAATTAGCAAAGCTAGGACTGCGGCAGCCCTTGGGTCACAGCTGTTGTTTCAGGACCTAGGGGCTTGAACGTCGCCAGCAACTTGGGCAGCAAGGTGAGCGAGCCAACTAGCGCTACCAACATGGCGAGGCTGGTCAGCAGACCGAACACAATAGTTGGAATGAAATTGGACAGCGCAAGAATCGAGAAGCCCGCCACGATGGTCATGGACGTGAAGTACATCGCACGACCGATGCTGTTATGGCAGAAATACATCGTGTCGCGGTAATTCCCAATGCGAGGAAACTCGCGCTTAAAGCGGTGCATGTAGTGGATCGTGTTGTCGACACCGATGCCAACTGATATCGACGCGATTGTAATCGTCATAATATCCAAAGGTATGCCGACCCAGCCCATTATCCCCAACACGAAGGCCGCGGCGATCGCGTTGGGGATAATGCAGATCAGCGCTATCATAAAGGATCTAAACAAGACCAGAAACATCAGCATGATTGCCAGCATTACAACGCCTAGCGTTAGTATCTGCGATTGAAAAAGACTCTGCAGCACATTGTTGTACATGACAAGTATGCCAGTCAGCTGAACATCCTCATCGGCAAAACCAAAATCTGACTCTATGCCTGCTTCGATGCGCTGCAATAATTCATTACGATTTAAATTTTCCGCGGATTCAATTACACGTACATTAAACCGAATCTGGTTAGCGTCGATCGATATAAACGGATTC
>CALKDE010000351.1 GCA_938082955.1 uncultured Pseudomonadales bacterium | reverse complement strand
AACGTGGGTAGGACAAAAGAATGTACCTCGTTTCCTGCTGCGCCTAGGCGAGCGCACCCCTAACCATGACTGGCGACCCTATGTCCACGCGAGTGGCGAATTTGCTACCTCGCAGGCGGCACTGCAGTCACTGTTCAGTGTGTTGAGTAGCTTTTTCAACTTTCTGATTCAAGAGCGGTATCTCTCAGCAAACCCAGTTGCCCAAATTCGCCAGAAAAGTAAATTTCTGCGAAAGCAGCAGGGTCAGTCGAAGATTAGGCGTTTGTCGCCCCTTCAGTGGGATTTCGTTATCGAAACAGTTGAGAAGATGGCGGCAGAACAACCGCACGTGCACGAACGAACATTGTTCGTAATGAACGCCCTCTTCGCCATGTATCTCAGAATTTCAGAATTGGTAGACACCAGCCGCTGGCAACCGCAGATGGGGCATTTTCAGGCCGATCAGGAGGGAAACTGGTGGTTCCTCACCGTAGGTAAAGGCAATAAAGAGCGAGAGATATCGGTTAGTGATGCGATGCTCGCGGCACTCAAACGCTATAGACTTTCCAGAGGACTACCTGGCTTACCAATGCCCGGCGAGTCTACGCCGCTCATCCACAAGACACGCGGCAGAGGTGGAATAAGCAGCACTCGCCAGATTCGTGGCATTGTACAAAAATGCTTCGACGCAGCTGGAGAATCGATGCGAGCTAATGGCTTTGTCGAGGACGCAGAACGCCTCAGTGCAGCCACCGTTCACTGGCTACGCCATACCGGGATATCTGAAGATGTGAAACACAGGCCTAGAGAGCATGTTAGAGACGACGCCGGTCATGGCTCCAGCGCTATTACAGATCGCTACATCGATGTGGAACGGGCCGAACGACACGCGTCGGCACGACAAAAACGCATAAAATAGCGCCGAATTGAATAAACAATTGCTGCGCACCAAATCTGGACGTTTTCTAGACCCAGATTAAGTGTCAAAACCCTTCTCAGGCGCCTCTATTTCGCTTAGTCTCTAGTTTCACAAATGGTCTGTAAGCCCATTTGCTAATTGCAATACGTTAAGCTCGTGACCATCTTTACATTATGGAATTAAGTGGAGACATATGAATAGCAACTCACCGAAATTGGAACGAAATCGATTCATGCAAAAAGCGGTAATCACAGCGTGCTCGATTCTACTGACGTCGACGCTGATCGCCCAGGAAGAACCCCCGCAGCTTAACGTTATCCTCGATATCGATGCACTCTACACCCCACTGCAAAGCAAGCCGATACACGGTGATACAGCGGTAAAGCTGTTAAACGAGCTGGAGACTAAGCACTACTCCTCAATCGATATAAATGACAATTTCTCCTCCACTGTATTCGATAGCTATATAGACGCCCTTGACGGTTCTAAGCTGTATTTTCTAAAAGAAGACATCGATCAGCTAAGCGCATACCGCTACACCCTGGACAACACTTTAAAAGATGGCAGTGTCGAACCAGGTTTCGAGATCTACAACTTGTATTACAAGCGCATACTCGAGCGCATGATTTATGCCGTCGAGCGTGTTGAAAACTATGTTGGCGAAATGGACTTCACCATCGATGAAGCTATACAGATTGATCGCGAAAATGCCCCGTATGCCGCATCGCTTGAAGAATTAGATGAGCTTTGGCGACTCAGAATCAAGAATAGTGTTCTGAGCTTGAGGCTGACGGGCGATGATGAACAGGAGATCATTGATAAGCTAAGCAAACGCTATCGTAATCAGCTTAGCCAAATTTCGAAGACAAACGATAAAGATATTTTTCAGACTTACATGGCCACAGTAGCGACAGCGGTTGATCCACATACCTCTTACTTTTCGCCACGTGATTCTGAAAATTTCAACATGGGCCTGTCTCTTTCCTTGCAGGGAATTGGAGCACAACTGACTACTGAGGAAGAGTACACGAAGGTCGCCGAGCTAATAAAAGGTGGGCCCGCCGAGCGCGGCAATGAATTGAAGGCCGGCGATCGCATCCTATCAATAGGCCAAGGCGTGGATGGCGAACTGCAGGATGTTGTCGGCATGCGTCTTGATGATGTCGTGGCACAGATTCGTGGAGAGAAAGGCACTGTTGTGCGCCTGAATGTCATTCCAGTAGATGCGATTGGCGAGTCGAGCGCGACCGTCGTCAGCATCACTCGCGACACCGTAAAGCTGGAAGATCAATCCGCGAAGAAGGAGGTGATAGAGCTTAGCTACAACGGCGAGATGTATAAGATAGGCATCATCGATCTACCCACCTTTTACTTTGACTTCGAGGCGGCCTCGCGCGGTGATGCTGATTTCAAGAGCTCAACACGCGACGTACAAGCCCTTCTCGATGAGTTAAAAGAAGAAGACGTCGATGCGGTCGTAGTTGATTTACGCAACAACGGCGGTGGCAGTTTGAGCGAGGCCAACCAATTGGTTGGCTTGTTCATCGAAACCGGCGCGACTGTACAGATTCGTTATTCAGGGTTACGTAACGGCTTCACACGATCGTTCGGTGACAGCGACCCCGAGGTTGCCTACACGGGCCCACTGGCCGTATTGGTAAACAGAACAAGCGCTTCGGCATCGGAAATTTTTGCCGGCGCGATTCAAGATTATCAGCGCGGCATTGTGTTAGGTGGCCAGACTTTCGGCAAAGGCACCGTGCAAGAAATCATTCCGATGGACTATGGGCAGGTAAAACTGACGCGTTCAAAGTTTTACAGAATCTCTGGAGAGAGCACTCAGCACCGCGGAGTAATTCCAGATATTTCGTTTCCTGATTTTTACGATGCCTACGAAGACATTGGTGAGAGCAGCCTTGATGGGGCCCTACCTTGGGATACAGTCCGTGCGGTTGAATATACTCCGTATCACGCTATCCAAGCTTTAGTGCCAGAGCTTCAACAACGTTACGACGACCGCGCCCAGAAGTCACCCGACTTCAT
This sequence comes from uncultured Pseudomonadales bacterium, assembly GCA_938082955.1. Lineage (GTDB taxonomy): Bacteria > Pseudomonadota > Gammaproteobacteria > Pseudomonadales > Pseudohongiellaceae > UBA9145. The sequence goes on along the minus strand of CALKDE010000351.1, from coordinate 3,500 downwards.
TTACCTGCGCGATCAAATCGAGCGCGCTCGTGTGATGCGGCAAAGGGAGCAGCTGTCTCTTAATGAGCTGGAAGTCAAACAAGAGCGCGAGGAAAATCGACGTACAGAGTTCGACGCGGAAAATATGCGCCGCCTTCTCAAAGGTCTTACTCTCAATGAATGGGTAGAAGATCCGAATGCAGAAGAGGAAGAGGAAGCCGAAGAGTTAGTTGCCATTAGCGATACTTCCCCGGCTGATGAATCTGTGGAAGATGCAGTCGAAGAAGAACTAGAAGAAGACGAAGGCGACCCCCTCCTCCTGGAGAGCGGCCGTATCCTCGCCGATTTCATCTCGCTCAATTCCAACCGCGTAAGCTCGGTAAGCCCAGGGAACACGCCACAAAACCGCTAAACCTCTTGCCTTAATATTCCGCAAAAAAAAGGCCTTCATCGTGAGGGCTTTCAAGCGGGGTCAAACTCTAAGATTCAATCAATTTGTAGTTGATTGAATCTTTATTTGAACTCAAAATAAAAAAACAGCGGCGCGCCTACGGTTATCTAGTTTCAGCTTTAAATGCGCACAGCGCCGCTCTTGATTGCTTGAGCAATGCAGGACGCTTTGAATAATAAGGGCAGCGTAGCTGCCTCCTTTTTGATTTTATTGTTACGTGTCATCTCTCATCCGCACATTCACCATAAACGCGATACTCGCGAACCAACACGCAACTAAAACCGTAGCGGCCGCGTACAGTACTATCGTTAAATCTGTGTCGCGAGTTGCATACGCAAAATCAATAAATCGACTGCTAATTGACACGCAACCAGCTATAACAAACAAGCTAAAAGCCGAATAAATGGCGGTAATGACCCTATATTGAAATTTAGAAAGTTTTTTCCCTGCGATATGGGCGACTGCGATGATGAGCAGGGAAGAGAAGAACTGTGTACAGCTATCTACCAAAAAGCAGCTTACTGGCGAGCGCCAGCTAAAATTTATGGGTAGGTACAGTAATTATAATGACTGTAAGGCTTGATTTACTGGAGAATAGTGGCGGAGGAGGAGAGATTCGAACTCTCGGAGGGCTTTCACCCTCGCTGGTTTTCAAGACCAGTGCATTCGACCACTCTGCCACCCCTCCGCGGTACGGTGGAGAATCTTACTATAATCTCTGCTACAGTCAACTAGGTTTTGAGCATAAATAGCGGGTGGCGAAATGCGTTGATTTTGGGCGGGTTACGCGTATCATTATTCCAATATTTTGAGGCTTACCGCATCCTAAGCTATTGAAAAGACGCACGACAGCCTCATATCTAGATAAAGCCTTACGGCCCTAGGTCGTTATAGACTATAGACATTACATTATTCACCCTAGTTGGAGAAAACAATGAACGAAGTTGAGTTAAATATTGGTCGAAGCCAGGAATCGGCACTATCTGTAAACAAGGTGGTTCGCAATACCTACATGCTACTGTCCATGACTCTGTTTTTTAGTGCGATCTGCGCCACAGCTAGCATGGCAATGCAAGTCGGCCAAGGTACTGGCTTTATGATGCTCCTTGGTGGCTTTGGAATGACTTTCGTTGTGCGCGCCACAGCAAATTCTTCTAAGGGTCTTGTGGCGGTATTCGTCTTTGCAGGCCTTATGGGCGCTGCATTAGGACCAACAATCAACGTTTACCTACTGGCCTATGCTAATGGCTCCGCCATCGTCGCTCAGGCGCTTGGTGGTACTGCATTGATCTTCTTGTCTCTATCGGGCTATGCCCTAACATCTGGTAAGAACTTCAACTTCCTCGGTGGCTTTATATTCACCGGCATGATGGTCGTCATCGTTGCAATGATCGCTAACATCTTCTTGCAAATACCTGCATTTAGCTTAGCAATTTCATCCGCTGTGATCTTACTAATGTCTGGCTTCATCTTGTTTGACACTAGTCGCATCGTAAATGGCGGCGAGCGCAACTACATTATGGCTACCATATCTTTGTACTTGAGCATCTTTAATATCTTTGTTCACCTGCTGCACCTACTAGGTTCGCTCACAGGTCGACAATAGAACCAGGCTATCTGGCCAGTTGACTATAAACCCCAGCTTGTCTGGGGTTTTTTATTACCAGTATTAGTTTTAACAGCCCGCCTGGATTAAACTCGACTTGTGAAATTTTCTCTCGTTATCTATGCCGCCCCCTACTCCACCGAGTCAGCAGCTACCGCGCTACGATTCGCCAAGTCGCTTGTCCTGCAGGGCCATGAACTCTATCGCCTATTCTTTTTTGGCGATGGCGTACATAACGCCTCTAAACTCACCGTAGTCGCACAGGATGAAATAAACCTGCAGCAACAGTGGAGCGAGCTTATCGAGGAGCACAACATCGATTCCGTTATCTGCGTCAGCTCGGCGCTAAGACGAGGCGTTTTGGATCAAACAGAAGCTAAGCGTCACGAGTTCGGTATTGCAAGCGCTCATGAGAGCTCTGAAGTCGCCGGTCTTGGGCAGCTGGTCGATGCGATACTGCATTCCGATCGAGTGGTAAATTTCGGCTAACACGATGACAGACAAGCTAACCACAGCAAGACCTGCCAAATCGAGCATCACTTTCATTAGCCGCAGTGCGCCCTATGGGCGTAACAGAGCCAATTTGTGCCTAGACATGGCCCTCGCCTGTGCTGTATTCGAGCAGAATGTAAATTACGTATTTCTAGATGATGGCGTTTATCAATTACTTAAAGGGCAAGATGGCGCAGCCATTCAGAGCAAGACTTTGGGTAACGCGCTAGAGACCCTCGCATTATATGGCATTGAGAGCGTCTACGCCGATCAGCAATCCTTGAAGGCGCGAAGTATCGACATGGCGGATCTACTTCCGGGCATGCAATTGATCGATAACGGTGCAATATCTAAGCTTATCGACAGTTCAGATACGGTATTCAATCTATGAGCAGCCTGCACACGATAAATAGAAGTCCCGACTCGAATCTATTAGAGAGTTGCATCAAAGTAGTGAGTGCTGGTGACGCGATTCTATTTATAGAAGACGGCGTCTATTACTGCAATTCGCCAATCAAGCTTAAGACTATTACTGAGACTGTGAAGGTATATGGACTGCGTGAAGATATGCTGACCAGAGCAACGCTTGCTAAGACTATGGATAGTGTGGAGGCAATAGATACTGCTCGGTTTGTCGAACTATGCTGCGAGCATGACAAAGTCGTGAGCTGGTTTTAGAGTATGACAAATGCAAACCTCATAGGCATAAATGGTCACGAGGTAGCTCTTGATAAAGATGGTTATTTGCTCAATCTTGCGGACTGGGACGAGCGCGTCGCTAGCTTCCTCGCTTCTCAAGAAGAGATAACGCTAGGCCCTGCACACTGGGAAGTAATTAATTGTCTGCGCAATTTCTATAACCGTCATCAGATGTCACCTCCCAATCGCGCCTTGGTAAATCTCGTCAAGCGCGACCTAGGAGTTGATAAAGGCAGGAGTATTTATTTGATGAAGCTGTTCCGAGGTACACCT
>CALKDE010000350.1 GCA_938082955.1 uncultured Pseudomonadales bacterium | reverse complement strand
ATGCCCGAATGTCTATGCTAAGCTAGGCGGGCTAGCAATGCCCGACAATGGATTCGACTGGCACTTACAAAGTAGGCCGCCAAGCTCCGATGAATTCATCAAGGAGCAGGAGAGATACTACATGCATGCCATCGAATGTTTTGGCCCCGAGCGCTGCATGTTCGAGAGTAACTTCCCCGTGGATCGACTATCAATTAACTATCATGTCTTGTTCAATGCCTACAAGAAGATGGTCGCTGATTTTAGCGAAGATGAGAAGCACGCCATGTTCTATGCCACAGCGGAAAAGGTCTACAGCCTGAAGGACTAGCAATGTCTTACCATAGCTTGATATTCGATTTAGACGGAACTTTAACGAACCCACTTACCGGCATCGTGCGTTGCATGAACTATGCCCTGAGCAGTCATGACCATCAGGTGAGATCCGAGCAGGAGATTAAGCCCTATATCGGGCCGCCGCTGGAGGTTGCACTGAGCGATCTATCGGGGAGCACGGATGAGGCTCACATCAAAGAGTTGGTAACCACCTACAGAGAACGCTACGCAGAACTAGGCTATAAAGAGAATGTCGTCTATGACGGTATCTTTGAGCTATTAGACACCCTGCAAGGAGAAGGGTTTCGAATGGGAGTATGCACCTCCAAGTTCGAAAAATACGCGATCAAGGTGTTGGAGGAATTTAAGCTCGATAAATACTTTACGTTCGTGAGCGGTAGTGGCGCTTTTGGGACCACCAAGTCTGATCAACTGCGCGACCTGTTAGATACTACAATCGTCTTAGATAGTTCGCTGATGATCGGTGATCGCTACATCGACCTAAGCTCTGCGCACAACACGGGACTGCGCTGTGCCGGTGTACTTTGGGGCTACGGCAGTTTAGACGAATTGACTGCTGAAGCACCTACGTTTATAGCCGAAACTCCAGCTCACTTAAGTGCCTCTATTATTAAAAATAGCCAGTAAGTGCTATTTCTTCCTAATCCGCTTAATCACTGCACTGCTCGTTAACACAACAGTCTCACCGACAAAGAGTTCGCAGCGAGAGAACACCATAGAACCTCCGCGCCGAGTCAACTCTCCCCTACCCTCAACCAGGTCCCCTTTGTAGGCCGGCCCAATGAATTCACTGTTGCAACTCACTGTGACGACACTTTCAGTTTCACCGCCGTTGGCGCAGAGACACAGTGTGTAGTCCGCCAATGCCATCATCACGCCACCGTGCAAAGAATCATGCGCATTGCAGTGGTGCTCCTGCACTCGAAATGCTGTTCGAGTATTCTCGCCATCCATTACAAAGAAAAATGGGCCAATATAATCCTCGGCCTTGTCACCTTCCCAATGACCATAGCTAGAATCTATCTCGTAGTCTTCGGGCTTTATACTCATCTAATCATCTCTTCTATTTTTACTAATCATCATCGTCATCAGGTACGGCCAAATCTACGGCAGCCCCGACAACCTTAAAGGGCACCTTTGCTGCCTCGATCGTCGTATCCACAACAGCACCGACTACGGCACCCACGCAGGAAAATAGCAGCAGACACAGACCTATCAACATAAACGATCTGAATTTTCTGAATTGAATAGTCAGTAATTTCATCACTTTAATTGCCAGTATCCCACATCTACGAACTCACCAAATTTGTATCCAACCTCAGAGAACTGACCTGCCTCAACAAACCCGAGGTTCTCGTGCAATGCAACACTACTCGCATTGCGCACAGCGATACTCACGATTAGACACTGTATCGGCTTCTTGCGGAATTCATCAATAGGGTGATGATACAACTACCTAAAGCACCTATTCCCTGTCACTTATTAGTACAGATTGATCGCTAGCGCTTGCCGGTAAAAGGCTGCACGTCTTCAATTCCTGTACCGCTGTCAACGAGTGCTGCGAAGTCATCGGCTAGACGCTTACTCTTCTCGAGAACGGTAGACCAATAAGCAACGCGACTGGAATAATCGAGAGTCTCAAAGTCTGTTCGATCTGGAATCTTGCCATAGGGTAACTCGGCAACGAATTCTTTAGAGGGAACAATCATTACCACGTTTTCGAAATTCTTACTGTTAACTCGGCGCCAGGGAACTTGCTTATCAAACCAACCCGGTATGACAGCTGATGAGAAATGAGGATACAAGACAAGATCGTCGCCTGCGTGAAAGGGAAAGTCGAAATGGTAGTCTGTGATGCCACCATCCCAATACAGGCCGCGCTTTGCGCTGTGAATATCACGCACTCCATTTAGCACGAAGGGAATGGAGCCACTCGCCATCATCGCATCCATTAGGTTTTCTTTATTCAAAGCAACGTGAACAGTCGCCAGGTCGTTGGAGTTCCTGAAGGGTGATGCTTGCCCCATGTTGGAAAAAATATTCCGCTCAAAGAAAAGGGAGAGCGTCTTCCTACTGGCGACATTTAGTAAGGCACTGCTGAGTAGCTGCAACATGCGCAGCGCTTTGACTGGTGATGAGCCAACCCCTCGCGCGCGGTCGGCAATTATATGCGTCCTGAAAATCTCGTTCTCAAGGATTTCTTTAACGCCATCTGGCCCAAGGGTCTGGGCAAGCATTTTTCGCGCCTGGTCAGTTATCTCGTCGGTGGTTGGTTGTTCGGAGTACTGCTCCTGGCTGTAGCATTTCGCGAGACGCTCGATAGCTGCCACGGGGTCGGCAGTAGCAAGACAGCACATTCTCCAGGCACCTGCGGAGGAACCAAGCGTTATCAATTCCCGCTGCCTATTCGCGAAGAACTCACCGAAGATATAGCGATCCAGACCAAACAGCACAAACCACTTAGGGCCGCCGGAGGCTCCTAGCATAACTTTAAACTGATCGGCATTGAGTCCTTCGCTACGAAGGCGCTGCAAAGCGTGGGGGCCGGCAAAAATAGTAAGAGATGACATCGGGCGCTAATGATATAATCGTGAGAGCTCGCAGGCTATAGCCATCATTGGTAGCGACCGAGTAATCCCACTCACCAAACCTTGTAGTGCACCCATGCTCAGTAAGCTGCTCTCCGAGCGAAAGACACTCCTCTATCTGCTGGCGATAGGCAACACGATCGCCTTTGCCACGTGGCAGGTTATGCTTAACAATTTTGCCGTAGAGCATGCCGCCTTCACCGGCGAAGAGATCGGTATTCTACAAAGTCTCCGTGAAGTACCGGGTTTCCTCGCCTT
>CALKDE010000349.1 GCA_938082955.1 uncultured Pseudomonadales bacterium | reverse complement strand
CCTTGCAAAAGCTATTTTGTACAAGGGCGCCTATTTTTAATATAATCTCTGTCACTCTAATGCGCTGGATTTACGTTCCAGTCAGCTATAAGGATGATCATGAATAATACCGCCGTTGGCGTAGTTGTCGCCGCTCTCTATCGCTTTGCTAAATTCCCAGATTATGAGTCCTTCCGCGAGCCCTTGCTTGAGATAATGCTTGCTTATGAGGTGCGGGGCACCTTGCTGCTCGCTGCCGAAGGGATAAATGGCACTATCGCTGGAAACAGGCTCGGCATCGATGCCGTGCTTGCCTGGTTGGCGAAGGACCATAGATTTGCAGGCATACAGGCTAAAGAATCCTATGTTGATGAGAATCCTTTCTATCGGACTAAGGTTAAGCTGAAGAAAGAGATAGTCACCATGGGTGTTGAGGCTATAGACCCGACGCATATAGTGGGCACCTATGTGGATGCCAAGGACTGGAATGCTCTGCTAGCAGATCCCGAGGTTCTCCTTCTTGATACGCGTAATCAGTATGAGGTTGAGATCGGCACCTTCGAGAACGCCATAAATCCGCAGACGGATTCCTTCAGAGAATTTCCTGAATACGTGAGGAAGAACCTCGATCCTAAAGTGCACAAGAAAGTCGCGATGTTCTGCACTGGCGGAATACGCTGCGAGAAATCCACGGCCTACCTCAAACAACATGGCTTCGAAGATGTGTTTCACCTAAAGGGCGGGATATTGAAATATCTGGAGGAGCAGCCTGAGACCGATACCAAGTGGCAGGGTGAGTGTTTCGTTTTCGATAACCGCGTGACGGTAAACCACAAGTTGGAGAAGGGCAACTATGATCAATGCCATGCCTGTCGCCGACCGATCACCGAGAAAGACAAGGACGGCGAGTTCTATCAGAAGGGTGTGAGTTGCCACCACTGTTACGACAAGCATAGCAAGGAGCAGGTAAAGCGCTACGCCGAGCGTGAACGCCAGATGCAGCTAGCGGAGCAGCGCTCAGAGGCCCACATTGGTGCCCCCATGAAATCGGCGATAGAGCGGCGCAGGCAGGAAAAGCTGCGTTTCAAACAGGAGCAGAGGATGCAGGAGAAGGAGAAGTGATAGTTACCCTAAGGAATCAATAAGGCGCGCGATTCATCCAACATAGCTGTATTCCAGCTTTTTGGGGTATAGTCTTTTGTTAATGCTGCGTGGCTCTATGCTGGTGAGAGTCAGCTAGTTGAAAAATAACAAAAGGCGACTACTATGAATGCCGGTTCAGTCAGTAAAACTCTTCGTATTTTTCCTGTCATCCTCCTGTTCTTCGCCATTCCTATGATATTGGGCGGCGCGCAGCTGATTATTCTGGGTGGATCATTCTATTATCTGCTATCTGGGTTCTTGCTGGCAGCCTGTGCCGGAAGGTTATGGAAGCAAGATCCGGTTGCGCCCAAGATTTATGGCGCGCTGATGATTTTCACTGTGCTGTGGTCGCTGAATGAGTCCGGCACAAATCACTGGGCGTTGCTGCCTAGAATACTCCCCTTCGCCGTACTAGGATTATGGTTTCTGACTCCCTGGCTGCGTCGCTCCTTGCATCAAGGCAATCCACCTGCGCTCTTCGCTGCTAAATACCCGCTGTATGCAACCGCAGTTGCACTAGCGCTGACCGCCTATGTAGCCATAGACGGTGCAGGCTATGAAGTTAACCCACTGACCGAGCGTTCAGGAGTCAATACTGTAAATACAGCAACTGATTGGCCCAGTTATGGAAACACTCTGGGTGGTAGTAGGTACTCGCCGGTCGATCAGATAAATAGGGACAACGTCGGCAGTCTTGAGGTGGCCTGGACCTATCGAACCAATGCGGGCGGTTCCTTTAAGGCAACGCCTCTGCAGATAGGTGAGCTGCTTTATGTCTGTGCTGCAGGTAATAGAGTCATCGCACTGGATGCCAATAGCGGGGAGTTGCGCTGGCAGTTCGACCCACTCATTAATCCGGAGCACCTAGAATTGCTGCGATATTTCACAACAGGTTGTCGTGGGGTTTCCTACTTCGAGGCACCTGAGGACTACCAGGGCGAATGCCAGCAGAGAATACTCACGGCAACCACTGATGCGCGATTGATTGCAATTGATGCGCTAACCGGGGCGCGATGTTCTCAGTTTGGCGAACAGGGAGAAGTAGACCTAACAACTAGTATGGGTAACGACCCGCGAATTTTTAATTTCCAAACCTCCCCCCCTGGCATCGTGCGCGGCAATGCTGTCGTTGGGGGTTGGGTTTTCGATAACCAAAGTGTGGGTGAGCCATCGGGTGTCGTTCGCGCATTCGATGCTCTCTCTGGAGAATTCGCGTGGGCCTGGGACATGGGCAGGCCGGGAGTGAATACGCAGCCTTTAAGGGGAGAGGTATACACGCGAGGCACGCCCAATGTTTGGAGTCTGTTCAGCGTTGATGAAGAGTTAGGTTTGATCTACGCGCCAACAGGCAATGAGACGCCGGACTATTTCGGTGGGCAGCGCATGGAGTCCAGCGAGCAATACGCGAGTTCCATCGTAGCTATCGATGGCGAGACGGGGTCGGTGCGCTGGTCATACCAGACAACCCATCATGACTTATGGGACTACGATGTGCCGTCGCAGCCGGTATTGATAGATCTGCCCGGTGCGGATGGTGAGAAGATCCCGGCGGTTCTGGTGCCAACCAAGCGTGCCGAAGTCTTCGTGCTGAATAGGGTGACAGGCGAACCGATTTTCGATATTCAGGAGCTGCCCGTACCTCAGCAAGGGGGAGTGCCCGAAGACTATGTTGCGGCAACCCAGCCGTTTGCTGTAGATCTCCCGAACTTTCGTCCGGACTTTACTGAGGCAAAGATGTGGGGCGTGACCCCACTGGATCAACTCTGGTGCCGTATCGAGTTTAAGAAGATGCGCTACGAGGGACACTTCACAGTACCCGGTGCAGATACGATCTTTCAATTCCCTGGC